>JADDOW010000010.1 GCA_016782225.1 Nitrososphaeraceae archaeon | reverse complement strand
ACAATAATAAAAATTATCCGATAATGTGTATGTATCTGATTATTATAATGACCGCATCCAAAAGTTTGACAGCAACGGCAACTTCATAACCAAGTGGGGTTCAAATGGTGAAAATAAAGGGCAATTAGTTATCCAACATACATCGCTGTGGACCCTTCTGATAATGTGTATGTGAAAGACGAAGAAAATAGACAGGTTCTTAAGTTTGACACGATAGAAAGTTTTAACACCCAATTGGATTATAGTATTACAGCTTCTTCAAATGTTCCAAATCCAGCAGACATCGCTATAGACTCTTCTGATAATGTATATTTGGGTGACTTTAACAATCATATTATACAAAAGTTTGACATCGATGGTAACCTTATAGCCAAATGGGGTTCTAATGGTACAGCTGATGGACAACTCTTTTTTCCACAAGGTATTGCAATAGACTCTTATGATAATGTGTACGTAACTGATACTCTAAATGACCGCATCCAAAAAGTTTGACAGCAACGGCAACTTCATAACCAAGTGGGGTTCTTATGGTACAGGCAATGGCGAATTTGTTTATCCAAATGGTACAGCTGTTGGCTCTTCAGGTAAGGTGTATGTTACAGATATAGGAAATAACAGAATCCGAGTATTTGCTCCAAATACTAGTAATCCATTAACCAATAGGGATAATAGCGAAAATACGAATTCTAATAGAAATATCCCATCTTCACCATCTCCTGCTGGAATTACCGACCCGATATAGATTTCCTTAACTAATTTTTCAAATTAAACTAAAGAGAAAATAATGGTTTCCATAGATTATTGACAACTTTAAAAGTTGCTTAAAATAATATACCATGCTCATGCAAAAATCTTAACAAATACATAATTTTGGATTTGATTATTTTTGAATCACATCCCCCCCGGTCCACTTTGATAATGAACGTTTTTGGAGAAATTCAATATATTATTAATGTTATTTATTATAATTCTTGTGATAAAAACATAATCTATGTATCTTAATATTCAATATATTATTTTGATAACTGAAATTGATAACCAATTTTCTGTATTACCCTATTGAATATTATCCATTCACTTTTGAAAATTGGCGAATTATATTTGGGATATTAACAAATGAAATTTATCTTTCCTATGCTTCCCTCATTATAAGTATAATACTAACAGTCTATGTTTACAAATTACAGAAAAAAGAACAAGAAGGGTATAATGCCATTATTTCTAAAACTAATAGTATGATAAACTATCAGATTAAACTCAATAAATTCATCTTTGATATTTATGCGAAGAATAACTTATCTTTTATACATCTAATAAAGTCTCCTTTGAGAATAATTGATACTAGTACTAAAGAAATTATGGATTGTGTAATACAATATTTGTTTGGAGAAATTGATTCCTCTGAATGTAAACACAAGATATCATATAGGATAAGTGTTGTTCAAAGAGAATTGATGAGATTAAATGAATTTTTTAACTTTTACAGGGAATTCATTGATTATTCTAAATACGATTTTCTTAGACAAGGTTTAACAACGCATTATTTATCTCACAATATAGGACCTGCTGATTTCTCGACAATAAGTGATTTTGAAATCAATAACGAATATTTGCCTACCTTAGATATCGTGTTGGAAACGTTATTAGACTTTCATGATATCATAATAAAAGATGAGGAAAAGTTAATGGAACTTCATGTTCCCCGTTGATTAAATTAGTTGTTGGGTTCAGTTGGTGTTTGCAAAAAGGATGAGAAAGTTATCTATTGTATATAGATGATATAACATTTCAAGCTTTTCAAGGCCATAACCATAAGTATCATATTTAAGTTATCAGATGTTCCTTTTGACACAGGCTTTACTGCAAACGTAGTATGAGACGAAGATAAAATTTGGACATTGACATAAAATACTTTAAATAGAATTCATGTATGGAGTTAAAATATTAATACTTGTTGTCATCCAATTCAATATGCATGGTTTATCATAATCCTTAAATTTAACAATACTTTATAAAATAGTAGAACCTCTTTTAGAGAACCGATATAGGCATTAGCCCCCTTGGGCCCGTTAATACAGATCAGTTCTATTCTAAAAGTCATCAGTAAGTAAATAAATCTAACCGAGGAATAATTGGCATGTCCCATTGGTGCATTTGTTTGTTGCTTGCATGGGTATTTTATTTATAAAAAAAACTAGACGTGATCCTATGCCACAGTTTTGTGCATTATGTGCCAGTAAATAAAAAGTAATATTTGTTATTTGGGTCCTCATATTGATGCAGGATAGGGTGTATGAAAAGAAAAAGCAGACAATTTTAAGATTTGTAAAAAAACATGGAAAAGTGGATCATTCGTTTATCCTAAATGAAGTTAACATTGATTATGACACCTTGATGAAGATTCTTTCTGAGCTGCGAATGGAAGGTCGTTTAGGGCAGGATTAAACCGGGTTAAAGAAAATTCTTTAAAGTACGCAATTCCAAATTTTCAAAGTATTTCACTTGAATAGACAAAAAGATATGTTTTGGATGACAAAGTTCATGTCAACTACGATTCCCTTTTTTGTTACCCTAAATTGTTGTTTTGCCTCAAAAATGATTGTTGTAGATTGTCCTTAATTTGGAAAGACCTGTGAACCTCTTTGCCTACCAAACTCAAACCCACTTTAACCAACGCCAAATTTGACTATTTTTTAGGTTCGTAATGTTTTTTCCACAGACAGGTTTGATGTGGCTATATTATGTGACAGTTGACCGTAACGGAAAAGAACGTGATATGGATTTAGCAGACCTGCCCATTATTTTAGGTGGATGGTTGCTATGGGTTATGAGGTGCTTTATATTTAAAATATGATGAAATAAGAAAATCTATGCCCATAATATAGAAACTAGCAATAACATTATAAGAATAATTGGCATTGTTGTTGAGGGTAGGAATATGAATCTACAAAATTCAACATTAATGCTGAAGATATTATAAAAGACTTGACAATGAAACTACTATCTCTCCCAGTCATATCGTAATTGAAAACTGTCAAACTAGCAAAAATGTGAAAGTAGGTATTTAAATAAACAGTTATAGCATGAACAGCCGCAATTCCAGTATATATTTAAAATATGGATTATTAATTTACCTAAAAAGTGTTTGTTTTTTGTGCTAATTTCTTTACATCATTATTAATATGTATTTATTTCCTGATCCCTTCACACTACTTCCTGCAAATTTATCTCTTTTAGAAATTCTTCCAATACATTGTCGAATGCGTCCGGATTGTGAAGTATTAACCAGTGTCCCTCTCCCTCAATAATTCTTAAATTAAATTTCGGAATTTCTTGCTTCATTTTGCTCTTTATATTCATAAATACTTCATCATCGCTACCGACTATTCCATATAGCTTACAATCGGCATTCCTTAAGACATTATTTATATCATCAGGCATTGTACGTAATGCATTTCTTGCAGCAACAAAGCCTTCAGCAGAGGTTTTTGTAAATATTTCTTTAAACAGATTCCATTCCTTCTCATCCTCAAACGCCTTTTCCTTTCCATGTTTTTGTTGTCGTTCATACTCTGCTACTGCTTCCACCCCCTTTGTAGTGGCCAGTTTTATTGAAATGGAGTCTTCTAGCTTGTCTTCGGGTATTGGTATTGAGGATCCACTTATGAATATTATTGCATCTATCTTATGCGAATTGTGTTTTGCATATACTGCAGCTATTTTACCACCTATTGAATGACCAATTAGGGTGCATTTTCCTATATTTAATTCATTTAGTAATCTGTCTAGATCATTGGCTAAATCATCCATTGTATAGTTATCATTTTTTCCCATGCTGGATCTGTGATGCCCTCGTATTTCATAAGATATTATTCTATAGTTTCCAGAACGTAAAATAAGGCGAATTTCTTCTTCCCATATCTTTATGTTTCCTCCCAGGGGATGAATCAAAACTATTGGATAAGAGTTCTCATCTCCATATGCTTCATAGTAGATCTTTAAATCATTGTCTAAGGAAATGTAGGGCACATAAGCAAAAAGTGTTATTTTGTATATGAATTATACTCGTTGCAAAGCATAATCCTTTATTGAGATATATGATGAGCAACAGGTTATTGTTACGCCAAATTGGACTAGATCATTGAAGTTGATTTACGGAAAAGAGTAAACTTTTGAGTCAAAGACAGGGACACCCATATCTTTCCACCGTGGGATTCAACAACTCCCTTGGAAGTAAAAGAGGTCAAATCCTGTACCTCGGCATAATAGTCATATTGAGTTCAAACATAGCAAACGACTTACTTAAGGGGAGAATAGAAAACCAGTTCTTAAGCGAGTCTTTTGGCAGGGGTGAGGCAATTCGCTCTTGAGATATATTCTAATCAAACCAATCATTTAGCTTATCGTCTTTCTGCTGACGAAGATGTAAGGAATATTCTTTTGGCAAATGAACAGGAACGAGACAACAACCCTTCCTATTACGGATACAATGATTCATTCATCATTTTAGGGCAAAAGATTGGGGAAATTGACGCAACATTTGACAATTCCATATATATTAGATACATAAAGATTATGGACAGAAATGGAGATGTGCTGCTATCGTCAAATCCATCAGAGACAGGGCATAAGATAGCCCAAGTTGACAATAGGGGGTCCGACTCAAATTCCACCACCACAAATTATGGCACTAACAATATTGAAATAAACAAAGTCAAGGATGAGAACCGGCAATTAATCGAATTCACTATGCCATTTAAAGTGCATCAATATGCAGTGGGTAAAAGAGTGAATTCAAATGCAAACAGCTTCTTCATTTCAACCAGCCTTGATACAAATTCATTCGACAAGATACTGCCAACATTTCTATATACCAACACATCCACCACCACTTCTGCCAAACCTGGCTAATTCGTTCATTGTCGGGATATGGAAGTTTCAAATCGATGCCTTGACAGGTTTATCCATTTTATGAGACAAGGACAATTAAGCTAGTGCTTGATTTGATACTCCTATTTACTCATAACAAGATCCTTTCTTTTATAATATCCTTCTAGTCGTTACCTCGAGACCTCAAATCATTCATTGTTTTCTTGGTGATTATCAATATAAAAAAAGGTTTAGAATCGTAACATCTATTACTAAACTCTAGGCCATGATGCTTTGAGCATGACTTGATCACTATATTTTAAAAGTTAAATAAACTGAAACCCTGCCATAATTAGACTGAACCACTTACCTGCCTTAATCAAACCCCATGAGCCAAAGATGAAAAGTAACTGGGCCCTTCCGTTGCTTTATCCCGTTTTTTTTCTGATGACTAATTGAACTTTTACCATAAACTATGATAAATAAATGTTAGACATGCAACAAGAATTCGAGCTTTAGTTCCATTCTAAGACTATCTATAATCCTTTCAGACCAAATAAACAATTTATTGTATTTTCAAAAATAATTATTTACTTTTGTAATTTGACACTTGATACAAAATCCAAAAAAATTAACAAATGACTTTAGAAAAATCTTTATGGCTGTCATGGTGGTTATGAAACAGTTGATTGTGTTTTGCATTTTCCGGTTGCAGATTTAAACTGCCAATACCAAGCTCACAATGTACCCTCTGAATTGTTTTTTATCCTATTGAGGATGCTCTACTCGAAAAGCTATTTTTACAACGGAATGATACTCAGTTATTTTTCCAGTAGTAGGGTCAACTTTTGCTGTCATATTGGTTACCTCTATTCCTGTTATTCCATGGATTGTTTTTGTAGCTTCATTCAATGCTACCTGTGCTGCGTCGTCCCAACTCTTGTCTGACGAACCTATTATTTCTATTACCTTTGCAACGTGTGTCATACCCAACATTGGGCATATCCTACAATATATCCATTATGCCGAGAATATGGCAAATTAATTCAATTTATCGTTAGAACAAAACTGTAATGATAATAATGGAGATATGGGATGAGAAGTTAAGCCAATACGGCTAGTTTGCATCCTTATTCATTAGTGTTTTGTCAAGGCAAGCTTTATTTCCTACCGGCATAAGTTGAGAAATTGTGTTCCATCAATTTTAGACAAATGCATATACAAAACATCAAAGAAAAGGTATAACACTTAAAGATGATGCATTAATAATAGATTATCATGGGATGGATTAGAGTATGCGACGAAAATTCTTTAAATGATGGCGACATTAAGGAATTTGATCACAATAATGCAAATATCCTCATAGCCCGATTAAAAGACAAAATCTTTGCAACCGATAGGATATGTACTCATGCGTATGCTGACCTTTCGACAGGATTTCTAAACGAGGAAGAAAAAACCATAACATGTCCACTGCATAGTTCTGATTTTAAACTAGAAGACGGCATACCGCAAAACCCACCCGCAGAGACACCTTTAAAAACATATGATGTCAAAACCGAGGATAATGGTGTTTATGTGCTCATCGAATAACTGCTATCCATTTGAAATATGGTGTATTTAAAAGTCTGAAGAGTGGATTTGGGTATTAGCATATAGAAATACCGATACAAGTGTAATTTTATTTGGTATCAAAAATTAATTAAACTAAACCCCCTCTATGATTTTGACTGAACCACTTTACCTGCCTTGCTCAGACCCCCCTTGAGTACCACGCTAAATCCTACTATAAAATAGGGCAATGCTTCTTTCCTTTACAATCTGAATTGATATGACATTGTTGTGTCATGTGATAATAAAATATCATAAAAAGGACCCTGGTGACACCGGGCATACTTTTCCCTGCTTTAGCGGATTCAATTGTTCTGGCTTTGAGTGGGTCTTTGTTATTCAAATGCAGTGGCATTAAAGAAAACAATACGCGCAATATTGGAAATGGCGAGACAATATTGTCCAATTCATTGGTGATGCCACTAAAGCTCAAAGCCAAAAAAAACTACAAATTACCTACTCCTAAACCATGCTTGTTGAACCTGGTGAAGTTTCAAATTATGTGGTTAATCTATGCGAAACAAAAAAATGCTTTGATTATGCCCATAAGATGGAGATTGCATTATTTTGCATTCGGGGCAACCATGAACAACATGCTTGTTGTTCCCCTTCTTTTGAAATGATTTATTGATGCTTTTTGGAATTTGCAGGCCATAAAACGTTACTATATGGTCTATCTCTATGTCAAAAACTGCGCAAAATTACGCAACTGCATATGGAAAAATAAAAAAGGATGCAATATCTATGCACCTGGCTTCAACGGTATGTCAAATGCCTCCAAAAGGTTTGGGTGGACTTGCGTATGTGCAACCATCATTACATCCATCGGTGAAGCCTTACCTCTTATTGAATCATTGAGTTGTATCAGGCCGTTTTCAAGGTTAGAGACCGAAACTGCTGAATCGTTATCGGATGTCATGGGCTTCAGTTCATTGTTGAATATTTCCAATGCCTTTGCGGCCAATCCTTGAGCACTTTGATATTCTGCAACATTTGTCAATGAGTAATCATTGCTCGTTTTGTTTTCGCCATTCATCATTGTAGGGGAAGACGTATTCATCGGGCCCATTCCAACGGTAATATTATCGTCATCAGTCATTATGTTGGACATGGACATTGAAGATTTATCACTTGGCATTGCCATGTTTGAAATGTCGGTCATATCAAAACCAACACTATAAGCGTTACCATAACTCCTTAACACACTGTCAACAAGCTCCGCAACCCTTAACGGTTGGTTTGTTGTGTTGCCGTTGTCTTTTTTTTCACCAAATATGCTTGACATAAGCCATGCAAAAGGATCCGAAAATCCGGGGTCCGCTTCTTGTTCTCTTATTGTCATTGCCATGATTTCATTTACTTTTGTGTCAACGTTTGCCACCAGCTGGTTTACTTGCTGCTGCTGCTGCTGCTGCTGCTGCTGCTGCTGTTCACCTGCTGCTGCTGGTGATGCGGCAGGTGATGAGATATTCTGTAAGGTTTTTATTGTTTTTGAGATCTCTTCGGCCGTTTTCTGATCTTTCTCAGCAATCTCGCCCATAAGGTTCCAAACATAAATACTCGCTGCCTTATCGGCATGTCCTTGAGCCAGTGTTAGGTCATTGTTGGCCATGTTTGCCTGAACTAGCTTTGACTCTGTGAGAAACTGATCCATAGTTGCCATGAAAGAGGCATAGTCATTTGGAGTAAAACTATGGCCATATGCCTTGGAAACAAAAGTGATGTTAATGCCTGCAGCATTCAAATGGATGGGGCTAAACAGGGTGAATGTGACAAGTGCAATATAGAAAACCTGCTCCTTTAACATAATTATAGTATGGTGAATAGCATATTAGTAGTATCTTATTGGATAAACTTGATTTGTATGTTTTGCACCTAAATTAAGGTTTTGTGTAAACCAGCATTCTGCTTTTGGAATAACTGTATCCATATATGGGACATCTATGGCCAATATGTCACAAAAACAAATAAAATTAAACTTCTTAATTGTATTTGATCTAATTAAAGAGGTATTGGCATGATAATGGATACAGACAGGGATACAAATGGCCATATGGAGAACGACGAAAGTAACGGTAGTTTGCCTGTTGGAAATGACGCAGTTTTCGACTTGCAAACACTGTTATCGCAAAGGCGAGATTTGCTTTGGAATGTCCTGCATGAACGCTACAAATTCAACACATCCATCAAAAGGGGCCAGAATTTTCTGCTCAAGCACATTGATTCCAAACTTTCCCTTATCGTGATGTATGCGGATTTAGTTGGCTCAACAAGGATGAGTATGGAGTTACCGGTAGAGAAGATGGCCAAGGTAATAAAAGCATTTTCACATGAATTGTCTTCAGTTGTTGAAAGCTATGAGGGATTTGTCTTAAAATATGTAGGTGATGCAGTTATTGCTTTTTTTCCAATCGGTTTTAACAAATATCTTGCTTGTGATAAATCTTTTCGATGTGCGAAATCCATGATTAATGTAATAGAAGACGGCATAAACCCCATTTTTGAAAAAGATGGCTATCCAAAACTAGCTGCTAAAATAAGCATGGACGAAGGGGAAAATGTGGCCATTCAGTATGGGTTTGATAAAAGCGCCCCAATAGATTTGATCGGGTACCCTATGAATGTGGCAGCAAAAATGAATTCCTTGACTGGACCTAACAAAATTTCAGTTGGAAACAACGTATTCAAATTCCTTCATCCATCCATACAAACAGAACTTCACGCAATTCCTTTAGATGAAAAAGAATGGAAATATGTAGATCATAAAAACAATTCGCTTTACATGGTCTATACGACGCAATAGATTATCAAGGAAATTGATATTGGCCATATGACAAATACGTTTTTTTATGAACAGTCCCTTTAAGGTTGGTCTATCACAAACCGATAAAACGAAAACCCAATGTTTTCTAACACTGGATTTAGCGGATTCTTTAAAGTCATGTCAAGAATGAGCCCAAAATAGACGGGATTTATTTTAATTTGTCCTTATTGATTTTGGCACACGTACCGCTGAAACGGTGTTTGTTCCCCGACTAATGCAAATAATTCAGACAACTATTACACTTAAATAGTTAATTTGAACCGTGTCTGCTTTTGGTATTGGTATGACATCTTATGTATACTGTATCTTACGAAATAACGTAATCGCTTATGGAGAACCAATATTGGGATTGGTATCTGCGATGGCTAAATTGAGTGTAACCATGTAGCGGTATTTCAGATGCTAAATAAAGTGAAACTGTATCCTAAATCAACTGAACCCCTTTACCTGCCTTTCTCAAACACCATTGGGCCCAATAACTACGTGGACTCACATACCTGATGTAAATTGTTAGTTTGATTAAAAAAAACAGGGATGAAGAAAAGGCTTGGTACCTATTCAGTTTAGATGATGCAAATTATAAAGATATGGGACAATAACGTATAATCGAGCAATCCGCCATCCCTAACCCCTCTCACATCCATAACATACGTCAAATTCAACATCTTCGTGCTTGAAATATGTCAATCCAAATGTGGATAAAGCACATGTTGGATTAGGGAGTTCTGTTACACCTAACGAGCCTATGGAGGCACCGCTAAATTGGATGCACCAGATTACCAAGATGGTAAAAGAACTCAAAGTCTAAAGAAAAAATGCGGATGCAGTGAATTCGCTATTTATGTCTGGAGTAACTATTCAGGCGCATCGATATCCTTAACCTTTGCGTCAATGGTGTATGTTACGGCAAACGGCTCTCCTGTTGTCTTGTGAAATACTAGTGCATTTACTGCAAAATCAAGTGAACCGGAACCTATTCCTGTACCGTTAATCCCTTCGGAACATCAACCAAATCGCGAAGATGGGTAATGGCCATACTGTTGTTCCCTGGCAATACCGCATGGTATGGCTCACCATGAGTTAAATTAGGCTTTTGTTTCATAACATAAGTATGGAGAACTTCCACTTCTATTGGTTTACTTGCAGTAAAAGTTACTGTCCCCAAATACACCTTTCCGTCATCTCGTAGTGGACGTGCAATTACTACCTCATGTGGTGGTTGCCCTGGATGCCTAACAGGCGCTGGTTTTGACATTGATGTATTTTGCATTGTTATTTACTCATGTTCTTGCTTTGGCAAATTAGTTGCTGTTTGGTTTTCATTATTGCTGCCAGTATCAACTGAAGTTTGAGCAAAAGTTTGGGATAACCTTAGTAGGGATATTCCCATGACGGCTAAAAAGGTTGTCATTAGCAATGTCTTTTTCGATTGCATTGAATTGTAATTATTAAATATATTAAAAAGTTTTTTCAGACAATTAAACAATGAGAATAGGAGGGATGCCTCAATGGATTTTTTGGTAAACACATGGGTTTCTAAAACTGCTAAAGCCAGGAAAAACTATGGGAGTGGGCCCTTATTCTGAAACCGAGGGATGGGGATAAATCTTAATCACTGCCTGATACAACGAATCAGGCAAAGCCTAAATTCCAAATGCTGAACATATTGTTTTGCCCATTTTATCGCTTGTTACATCCGATATATGTTATCCGGAATATCGTTTCAATAGATTCATTGCAGTATTCTTAGCATCCAACGCAAGCTGATCTACGGGATTGATTTGCAATGCTTTATTGAAATTGTCGATAGCTTCATTATATTTTTGAATTTTCATAAACACAATGCCTTTATTTATTAGAGGCGCCAAATATTTTGAATCAATCTCTATGGATTTATCAAAAGCCGAAAGAGCTTCGGTATATCGGTTACTATTCATTAACACAAGACCCTTCAGATTATAGGCTTCTGAATTGTTGATGTCCATTGATATGGCTTCATCAAGTTTTTCCAAGGCTTTGTCGTATCGCTGTAGCCTGTAGAGGGACAATGCTTTTTTATTTAATGCATAGATGATATCTGGGTTCCTTTGCAATATCTATCACATGATTCTATTGCCTAAATAAGGATTTAAAGATATTTCCATTAGGATTTCCAGTAAAGATGTTCCATTGTATTGTATGCATAGATTGCATATGCGGATTGTAGAAAAACGTGTTCGATCACAAACCCGTTCTGCTCAAAAGCCTAAAAAAAGCAGAGATAACCAAAGAGAAAAGCAATATTCTTTCCTTTTGCGGTTGAAAAGCCATGTCCTTGACCCGCACTGGAAAACCTAAAAGCAACAATTATCCTTGGCAAGCAAACTGTTTCTCAATTGTGATTTGTCAAATGATGGTTGGTGCTCTATCTCTAATCTATTGTGGCAAGGGGCCTAAAAAATCCTTCAGGCAGAACCTTACACTACTTGAATCTCATTTGATTGTGAAAGAAGGTGATGGTGTTATTATTTGGACCAAATGGTGGTGAAAAAACTACTGCATGCCAATACCTTTGCATTTTCTTTTTGTAATGTTTTCGGAAATCCCAAAAGGGGAAAAGCGGCAAAGTAACTCTAATAGATATATGATGTTACTTAAAGAAGCCTTGATTGAGAATGGCGTTAATCATGTTCATAGTGTCGTGCATTTGGATTTCATGGGTATCTTTTTTACACAAATAACGGAATCAAACAGCATTTCTTGTACGTAAAGATTCATTTAAACCAATTGGGGATAAACCTTTAAATTCAGAATTACCATTAGCCATGATAGTATCTATTTTAGGAACAGATATCGGTATTGTCCAACTCGGGGAAATTGAGATCTTACAGTATTGTTGTTTATTTGTTTTGGCTAGTGCTAAAGGTAAAGTATAATGCAAGAGTGACTTTAATGCTTTTATAAAATCATGAGACACCATAATAATGGATACAGATGACTTTAAAAAATCGGCATTTCACATTCTTCAAACTTTATATGATATGTCTGGTGGGGATGTTGGCAAAGACATAGTTATTGCCCATATTGCACAAAGTGCAGGAATAGATGAGCAAACAGTTTATGATCTATCACGACATTTGGAGGCAAAAGGACTTGTTAATATCCCTATCAAGCCAAACTTAGGCGTAGATCACTCTATTTCCATTTCTGAAAAAGGATTGAATGAAATTGAGTCACAACAACGTAAGAAATAAAAATGATAGTCTTTTGCTCGATGATTCATAGGAAATAAATCTAATTACTAAAAAACCAAGTGGACAAACCATGCTGATAGGCCTGTTTCTTTTTTTATGGGTTTCAGCCTGCTTATTGTTGCATTTAATTTAGTCATTTTTTATTTTACAGAATTGTTACGGCTTTATCAATGGGCCATTAGATCCTTGTTGGTTATTCAATCTGTCATTTGTTATATCCATATACCTTAGTTTTTTGGTTTGCGTTTTGAATGATGAGTAAAGTGGGTGGGGTGCATCGATAGCCATAACCATTACTATGCCCTGAATCGGCATGAACTGGGTCTAGCTAGGCATGTGCCTTTTTTTTGTAATGTGTGGCCTTTGTATTGATCTTATGGCAATGTTGCGGCTA
The DNA here is from genome assembly GCA_016782225.1 of Nitrososphaeraceae archaeon. Taxonomy (GTDB): domain Archaea; phylum Thermoproteota; class Nitrososphaeria; order Nitrososphaerales; family Nitrososphaeraceae; genus Nitrosocosmicus. The sequence continues at coordinate 26,050 of JADDOW010000010.1, read as the reverse complement.
TGAGCCTTTGTGCACACAACAATAACCCCAGTTATTGAGGGAAACCTGGACTGATTTTTATAAAGTGATCGGTATTCAATATATCACCAACTAGAACATAATTTGTTTTTGTTCACTTTTTGGAATCCTGTCAAAAATAATGACCATTATAACTGGAAAAAAATCTAACGCATAGACAGACATTCTTCATGAGACCATTCCCGCTTGATTGGTGTTATCTTTTTTGTACGCGGGGGCTCATCCCACCAACCCATCAGACCGTGACACCTGCTGCACCTAAGCTCAGTCCTTGAATTGCTTATCTTAAAAAACTCTATCGTCTTAGAATCAGTCATCCAGCGGTTACAATTGCAATTTTTAGTCCAATGCAATGCAGTATATGATATATAACATAGTATATTATATGATCCTATCCCTAAGGTCTTTTAAAATAATTCGGAAATTAGTAGTTATGTAGGCATATGCAGTAGCACGACCTAATATTTAATAACACTGTGTCTTGGTTCTTGTGCAGTTGGCGAAAGCCACAACCCTTCAGGTTAATGAATACAATTATTTCCTATTGCAACCCATGTGAAAACCGCATCATGATTTCACCAAACCCGTTTACAAATACGTGCTAACATGCGGATAGATGAAAAAGTTACATCGAATGTGTTAAGGTGCGGGTATCCTAATGGGCTCATACCAAAATATTGTTTATGCGTTAAAGTCAAATGGCGTTAAAAGGCATTATAGTTAAAATTAGTTATCCATATGTCTCAAGGGTTTATTTTTGTTTTATCATTTGGCAGTAACATATATTGTCAGAGGTAAAAGAACACAAACACACCAGATAGAGAAAAGAAGAAAAATAGTACTCAGAACCCTTATTGGCTAATGCCGCTATAAAACTCGACACATTGTGCATTTCTGTATACGCTGGTTTTGGTTATCATATCCAGAATCCTTTGGGCAACATCCTCGGGTTTATACATTTCACTCCTTTTACAATGCAAACTGTAACCCAATTCAACGGCATCATTTATCATCTGCGTGTCAATCTCGCCGGGGCATATTGTCATAACCCTTATGTTATAGTCATTAACCTCTGATGCCAGACTTTCGCTTAAGCCCATTACCCCAAATTTACTTGCGCAATATGCAGAAAGCTTTGGAAACCCCATTTTGCCTGCGCCAGAACTAACGTTGATTATGACTCCTGAGTTGCTTTTTACCATATGTGGAAGAACTGTTTTGCAAAACAGAAAAGTGCCTGTAAGGTTTGTGTTAATTGTCTTTGCCCATTCCTCCTCGGACATATCCGCCAAATTTTTGTACAGCAGAATGCCTGCGTTATTGACCAACACATCTATTCCTCCAAACATTTCCATCGTTGATTTAACAAGTGATCTAACATCAGAGGAAGCACATACATCACATCTTAACCCCATTACTTGTGTCGCTGATTTTTTCTTTGTAAAGTTCTTTGCCCTTGCCACCGACATAATTTCCTCAACTGTTTTGCCTATGTCACTTTGGCTCCTTGAGCAAATGACTACATTGTACCCCCTTTTTGCCAATAATTTAGCCGTTGCTTTTCCTATGCCTTTGGTTGAGCCTGTAATAATTGCAGTTGGCACTGTTGCGTCATTTACCTTATCCATAAAAGGAGAGAGGTGTGAGTATCTATATGTGTTATAACAGAAACTAAATCAATGCTTGTTTAAGCACTTTAATTTATTGGGCTAGGTGTAAACTCGACTGATAATCATAATGTTGTTGTCTTTGCAACTATAGAACTGGACACACCACTCTTGGTTGAAAACACTGAATATGTGTTATGTGGGAAATATGCCGTGATAAAAAAATGGATATTATTTGATTATGGCATATTTAAATCAAAAGAAATAGCAATGTCGAATCATTCTGCATACCAACAAATGTGAAGGTGAAATTTTGTTTAAAAAATGGCGGAATATTTTGTTGCTTTGATTTGGTTGTCTCATGAATAAATCTGAAGAATGTCCAATGGCCAAAAGAACGGTGATTACGGAAAATTTCTTCATTCTTAACGAGTTGTTTGGCCTGGCTGTTGAATTTGAATAGTCCTATTTTGTTGTGCAGAGGTTTCACCTTCTGTTGCGTTTTGTGACTTTGGTCCAGTTGCGTTTCTTGTTACGTTATGAGTCGCAGCCTATGCCGTCACCATCCCCATCGAATCCATGTTGATCTGTAGAAAGGACTTTGAAGTTTTTGTGCTTTATTTCACCACAGTCTAAGTCAGGAGGGGCAGATTGTATACAAACATCTGGATAGAAGACATCACATTCGCGTGGTTCCGCCTCATCGTCTTTGCTAGGTGCACCATTGTTGTTTGAAGTGTCGTTATTGCCGCATCCAAACTGAGCCCAAACAGTATTTGCAAATTCTGAAACATCACAAAAACTACGGTAAATGGGTGCAAAACCATTGGCAATAATTGCCCCGTTAATGTCAAGACCTTCACAGTAAACAACAGCAACAAGCCTTGAAAACGATGGGTTTTGGTTGTTGTCAGGGTCCACCACTGCTTCCTTGTTTAGGCAATTTTGGGATACAAAGTTCTTTGCTTGGGTGTACCCAGGCTCATTTGTCTCTGGGGCGTCGACAAGGGCAAGCCTTATCGCAATTGTTTTTCCATCTTTGGCCTTTACATCAAGTGTATCACCGTCAATGACTTTTGTAACAACACCAATGAAACTTGCAGTGGGTATAGTTGTTGTTACATTTTTCTGGGCAAGCGCAACAGATTGGAATGTTACCAGATATATCATCCATATTACTATCGTAAGGGTTGGAATTTTGGTTTTAAAGCCCGTGTTTCTTTTATCGTCCATTGTATAGGATTGATGTCTTTAATTAAGGTATTTTAGGGTTTTAAAAATTGTAGTATCTATGATGTGGATCTAATGCCTTTTTTCGTGACGCCTTGGTCATAATAGATTTGGTATATGTGTCTTCGAGATCTTCAGGAGATGTTCCTTTCTAATGTTTTGTTTATGCGTACAGGCATTGTTTTTCTTCTATTTGTGGTTTTCTCAATTACTTGAGTGTATGGTGCTATAAATGGATAGTGAGTTTTAAAATCATCAAAAGTATGTTGCCATGTCATAAATAATTTAGATCATGTGCCTAAACTGCATTCGTTTGGAGGTTTACCCTATGAATGTACTGATTTTGTGTGTTCCTCTTTTTCCTCTATGGTATCAAAAACAATTCTACAAACCTGGCAGGTTCTAAAAGGTTTTTCACTAAAGGTTGGTGTTTCAGGCATACCTTTCTAAGATATATGCAATTGCGGATATAAATATATAATCAATCAATCCCAGAAGATGGTAAAGATTGAAAAATGCTGATCTTCTTGGAAAATTGAATAAACATCTTTAAGTTTGGAATTGCGCTTTATTCAGTTAAAGAATTAATCTAATATAATCATTCGGACTTAAAACAAGAGCAAGCGCAAATCATAAACTTAAACAAAGATGTGGATATGCTCACAGAATATGTGTATTTTCAAAAAAAATACGCTATAGTTTGGTCAAGATTTGATTCATTCTCTATTGCCATGATCTTTGGATGTAATGTCTGCAACTCTAAGAGGCTCGGGAATCAATTCTCCTGTCTTTGTGAGTGCTCTAACCAGCTTTACTGCGGTAGGTAGGCCTATCTTATGACCGATACTCACATAAATCGTTTTCCTTGGTTTGGTGTCCCTTTTTATGGCATAACCAAGGATCTCTTCGTTATATTTAACAAAACCATCCGATTGGAGACTTCCACATAACAAACTTTTTGCAACTCCAATGGTGGGCTTATTTGTGATTATGCCGATATAGCATGCTAGGCCACATCTTCTGGGATGAAGCAATCCATGTCCGTCAATGAGTAGAAGCTGAAAAGGATTCTTTAGCAATTTTAAAGCATGCATTATAGGATTTGATTCCCTTAGCATAAATAATCCTGGGATGTATGGGAATTTTGCGATACTTCTGCTCCTGGCTACTTCTACCGCTTCCAATGTCTTTTTTTTGACTATAACCGCTGAGCAATGTGCAATTTCCTGTTGGTATGATACATCCACTCCGCAAACAAGTTCAATCTCTCCGTCAAAATCGTCATTCATTGTAATCTTTTTTGCGAGTTGTTCCTGAAACCTTTTTACATTGGCATATGGATTGTTATTGTCCAGATTGGAAATTTATGATAATGCTATTAAAGGATTCCCTTTGCACAACTGGCAAAATAACTATTACTAAATTGAACTACTTTTTTATGGAGCCTATAATATACTTGACATTGCCTTTAGGGTCTCTTTGTCACTGCATAAAAACATACGATAATGCCCAAAAATCTCCTGAGTATATTATGTACCGAGGGTATTTTCCAATGGGTTAAATCATGCTATTTGTAAAGCCTTTCTATTCCTATTGTGGTAAGATGTCTAACTTATGGGATACGTCGTCTCTTATTGAGATGATTATTTGATATATGGGGTTTTTAGATAATGTGATTTGCTGCATTAAAATAAATCCCCACCACATGGTGGAACTGTTATTGGTATGAATTCATATCGGAAACCGATATCCGCATTAGCCCTTTTAGCCTTCCCAGCGAAATGCTTTTCATCAAAAGCTATAGTAAACTGATACCAATTCAAATAATTAGTTAAATCCCATCACCTAACCAAATGCCCTTTGGCCCTATGTCATCTTTGAGTATCGTTGTGGCTCATGTCCTTATTTACCACAATTGCACATTCACTAGTCTATAGTTATTTGATTTGGTAAACGCATAAAAGATATTGTGATGGAGGGAATTCTCCTATAATAATTAACCTTTCCTATCGATGTTGAATCAAGAGCTTTATCTCTTTTATCAAATGCGCTTTTGATTATCTCTTTTTTTCACATTCCGAGTTTTTTGTCAATTCTGGCTGGATTTGGCCAGAGGGGCTATCACCACCTGGAGCTCCCACCAATTTCCTCCTACACGCTAACATTTGAAAAAGCAGGCACATATAGATATATTTGCGCAGTCCATCCATGGATTTCGGGAATTGTCACAGTAAACCAGAGTTGGTAATCAAACACCACCTGAATTCATTTTTTTTATCTGTTTTATTGTGTTTTATTTTTGGAATTTAAGAATTTCATACAATATACATTAGGGTGATAAAAAGATTAGTTTACTTAAAACCACGGTGAAATCATTACCCAAAGCAATTCCTATAATAATTATAACTGAAAAAGATAAAAACTTTAAAATGATCATTTCTAATTGAAACGGGGTTTTAGGGGCATATGATAAAGGCTTTGTAGTATAGGTTATACAATCTCAATTTTGGAAAAGGTGGCATTGATAAATCCATTTTATGTATGATTGGTCACATTTAGATATCAAACCCAAAAACCTCTTTAGCAGAGTCTAAAAAGTAGTTGAGCCCTTTTATGCCTAGAATATATAACGCAATAACAGTTTCAATGTATGGAAGATACAGCACAAGAGATTTGCATAAGAGAATGCTTCTAAAGAAAGATCGATACAAATGATAGTATACGAGCCAGTTGGTTGGTGGTATAGTTCTATAGACACAGCCATAATCGATTGATAAAACAAATAGAAAGTCAGCTGTTGGTCCATTCTTTATATTGCTAATCCCGCCAAAACCGTTGACAAATGGTACTGCAGATAGTTGATTATCATTATCTAGAACCAAACGAGAAAAAAAACCCATTCTCTTGGCTAATATCAGATTTTATTGCCGTTGTAGCTGCATTGGTTTAAATGGGTGATTATAACTTTAACTGGCTACGAAAAATGGTTTTAAAATATTTCTCCAAAAACTAATGATTCCATAAACTCTATCTATGTAACATTGTTTGAGCAGATAGGCAGTAGTGGATAATACAATGCAAACAGCTTTTGATATATGAATATCGATATTTGAAGGTGAGAAAACAGATGGTTCGTATGGGATTATGATGTCAGACAAGTGTGGTCTGAATTAAGAGAACTGTCATTGAGAAAAATGACAAAAAATTGATACTTGTAGGTCTGTTGTGTCTATTAGTCGGAATAAATTGTATATGGGGTTTACTAGATTGCGTTGTTGTTGTTGGGCGGCCCTTCAACTGTACCGACCAACATATCTAATAAACCCCTTTTCAATTGCAATCACCTCATTAATATGTTAATGGATGTGGCTGCTATTACTACAATGACACTACTTTAAAGATATCTCCAGAATGAATTAGTTCATGTTTTTTCCTATATTGTGATGGGGGATAAAAACTCTAAAGAGCACTGAGGATTGTCACACTATTTTATCAAAGAGTCATGTACCAACATCTGAAAATGAATTCAATGTATAAGGTAATTTGAACCTTAAAATATTCAATATGTCTACCCGGTAATTTTTGTTCTAGCATGTATCAGTGTTCTTGCCACATCGTTTTATCAGATTTTTCAAATTATCTGAGAAATAGGCCGTGCTCCTTTATTAATGATGGTTGTTTGGTAATATGCATTATTTTGCAATTGGTTTTTTTTGCCCATAATTCAAAATCGCCGTGATTGGTAAAAGAGTTTGGCTCTTTGCCACTGTTACAGAAACTGTTGCTTTATTAAATTGCCAAACTCCGAATCTGACATGGTTTTTCTTGCTTGCATTACAGTAGCAGCGTCATTGCCTGCAGTGTATCTCAGTTGTGGGTTTTCAGACGTTATGGCTTGTAGTATTACGTTTGCCACTACTTCTGGTTGGGAAGTTGAAGGATTGTCCATCATTGATTTAAAGTGGTTCTCTACCTTTTGCATCAGCGAAAGGTATGGTGATTCTCGGTCTACAGCTTTTTTTGCCATAATGCTTGAGTTCATTATGTTTGTCCTGATAAACCCCGGTTCAACTATAACCACTCTAATTCCAAAAGGTTCAAGTTCATATGATAATGATTCGCTTAAACCTTCTAATGCGAACTTTGTGCTTTGATATGCAGACAAAACAGGAACACCAACGCGACCTCCAACTGAACTTAAATTTACTATTGTCCCGCTGTTCTGCTTTCTCATGATTGGAAGAACTTTCTGCGTTACCCGTATTACGCCAAAAAAGTTTGTCTCAAACTGTGCTTTAATCTCCTCTATTGATAAATCCTCTAGAGATCCAAAAAGCCCATACCCTGCATTGTTTACCAATACGTCTATTCTATTGTCTTCATCTACTATTTTGTCAATTGCCTATTTGACGGATCTGTCATCGTTGACATCAAGCTGAATGATTTCCAATGGCAATTTTTCCTTATTGGCTATTTCTGCTATGCTTTTGGATTTTTCAAGGTTACGCATAGAAGCATACGTGTGAAATCCGCTTTTGGCTAACAGGAGGGATGTTTCATATCCTATGCCGCTAGAGCTACCAGTAATCAGGGCAACATTTTGATTTTGCACTGAATATTAACTGTAAAAAGTATATAAATTGGTGATCTAATGAAGTAATGACAATTGGTTAATCCATTGCTACGCAATGACTTTGTTTTTTATTCTTTAAGGCTAAAATGCGTTGAACTTGAGTGTTTTGCAAAGTAAATTGCCATATATGATTACAGGACAGTAACATGAAATTATTGGATTTTATTAAATCAAGGCGTTTGCTAGCATTATAAAATACATGAAAAATACATAAACATCGCGTCTATTTGATAGAATCTGTTTAGTGTATCAAATCAAAAATGTTAAGCAATAGTAACAAGATTAACTAGACAACGCAAACTCAAAACCTAAACCTGGAATTACTGCATCAAAAAACATAATCTGTTAAATGGAGCCAATACCGGCATTAGTTCACTGTGCCAATTTGTTTACATGGTTCTTTTCCGTGCTTGCCTGTAGCGGATACAGTTACCAACAGATATAATGAATCAGTTGAACCATTTGAATTCGCGCAATTCCAGTACATCAAATGGTCGAATCGAATGTAAAAGTAGTGCATGTAGTCGGCTGCAGGAATTTTTCCCCTAGTTCTTGAATTATTCTGCTTGTAGCTTTCCATCCTGTACAATGGCATGGAATTAGGTACCTTGGGTCCATCCTTTTCAATTCTGATATTGTTGGTTCTATGGCCTCCTCATAAATTCCTCCTCCAGTTAGGTGAAAACCACCTACAATGGCAAATATCTTGTTGATTCCTGTAAGCGATTTGGCGTAGTTGACTGTGTTAATGATGCCTGCATGTGCGCAACCGCTAATGACTACCAAACCTTTTTTCCTTAGATTTGCAACAATGGCTTGGTCATCATTTACCAAGGGATCAGGAATGAGGTCACCATTGATAGGATCTTCCTTGTACTGCAATGGAAACCCTTTTTCGTATGGGGTATTTCGCGGAATCTGGCCAGTGACTAGTAATTTTGGTGCCGAGGTATTCTTATCGCTGTTTGACAAATATTGTTGTTCCCCTATATTGTCTTCGGAGACTAAGCTTGGGGTTTTCTTTTCTGCTATGATCACTCCCTGTCTTTGCAATTCCTCTTTATCCAGGAAAGGCATTTTTGCTTTGTCCGTGCCGTTGGGAAATATTATCCATCTCTTTGAGAACGCATCAGGGTGACAGATCATCCTAATTGGCTTATCGATTCTCTTGAGTATGCTCAAAAGACCCGTAAAGTGATCAAAATGCCCATGGCTGAGAATGATGGAATTTATGGAATTGAAGTTTATTCCCAATATATCTGCATTGTGCACAACACCATTTTCACTTGTTCCACAATCAAAAAGAGTTATGCTTTCTGTACAAGTTTGAATTTTATCTCCTTCTCCGCTTTTGCCATAACACACAGCTCTGACCAGTGCCGAAAAACCATGTTCTGCAACGGGGGGAGGGAGAATTTGCTCATTTTTTATCATTGGGTTGCGAATCGCCGGGTATGATGGCGGTAACAATCTGTCGGTATAATTGTCCATCAACAATGTTATGGATAATCTGTCTATTTCGGCTAACGCCATATGTGCATAAAGACAATTTAGGGGGAAAAAAGTTTTCTCCCCATAATCGTCAAAAATACTTTTTCTAGGATCTATGAATCCAATACCGATACCACTTCCTATTGTTAAAAAACTGTTGTTTTGTTTATGTCAGATGGCAAAAGATTAATGGCCTCCTAAAAAAAGTATGATGTGTAGATGTAGAAGAGGAAAACGATGCAACGCAAAAGTCGGTATCGCAATATCCGTATCAAATGAATAATGGACAATCCGCTATACAATGAAAATGGGTGTGAGACTAGACACATCAAGAAAACACAATAATGGCCTCAGCAATTTCTGATGACATGATCCTCTTTAATATGTAGAAAATAAGAGGGAGAAAGGAAGCAGGAGAATTACCAATGAATAGATAAATGAGTTTTTCATTCGGTGATCTTTCCAATTTTAAGTGTTTGAAATGATAGAACAACGTATTTACCTTTTTTTGGTTAGGAATCATATTGCGCCATTATGTGGTCTATAGCTTAAGTGAAAGAGTGAGGAACTTATGAAGTGAATGGATTTGAAGTTGATTGTCCTTAGAAAAAGGAATGTTTGATTTAGTTAAAAGTTTTGAGACGACTTTTTTTATGAAAGAGGAATATGAAGAAACGGTACACTGTATGCTGCAGCAGCATAAAATTTAAATAACCAATGGTGGGGTTTTTATAATTGGTTTCTCACAGTTAAAGAGAATTTATTCATTTTTGCATTCCACCAATCCTCTAAATCAAACCTGCCGTAACCCATTGATTTTTTATTTACCAATTTATAGTATCGTTTTTTACATATTGTACAATTTCTGTCTTTAGGGGGTTGGAATGGATATCAATGACAAATCCTAATTCTATGTCTGATTTGCATAAAAAATTCAATATTTGTGATTTATCTAATTTTTTACTCTTTTGGTTTATAAGCCATATTTTCGTTTAGGATACCACAGTGTTTTTTAACAATCTCGGAATATTGGGAGTTGCAATTTTTGCAATTTTATCTGCCATGATCATAAACAACATAGTATTTGGTGGAATTAACTACATGGCTGCATTTGGCCAGTCAGGCGGAGGCGAAAACATCGTTAATGGGACCCCAGATGTCGCAGAAAACGGTGATAAGAAATTGGCAATTATTACGTTTGATGACGGAAAAAAAGGCCAAATACAGTACGCTAAAAGAATACTTGACAACTATGACTATCCAGCCACCTTTTCCATCATATGCAACAATGTCTCACTGAGTGACCATCTGGATTGGCATGACATACAGCAGTTGGAAAGAGATGGATATGACCTGGCATCCCATTCAATGAGCCATACAGAGCTTGAAGACATACCAATGGATATAGCAAATTATGAAATAAGTGAATCAAAAAAATGCCTGTTGGATAACGGTGTTAGGGATGTTAGAGTATTTACTTATCCAAAAAATGGGGGTTCAGATAATCCTGCCATACTAAAAGAAGTTGCCAAACATTACGATATGGCAAGAACTGCCAACGATCCGTTGACATTTGTGAAATGTGGTCTAACTAATTCATCGCTACAAGACGAAAAGATAGATTGTACTTCCTTTGGGGAAAATGAAGAATACGGTAAATATTCAATAATTGGGTGGAGTCATGATTCTGAAAGAGAAGACAATGGGTATAATGATGAGCAAATGTTACAGAGATTCATTGATGTGGTTGAAAGTCAAAGTGGTTATAATGATGGTGAGGAGATAGGTGCAATCCCTATAATAATATACCATGATATTGACACTACAAGTGGATTCTATACCACAAGTTTTGAATTATTCAAAGCGGAGATGAAATACCTAAAGGATAATGGCTTTATAGTGATAAGCCTGTTAGATTTGATTTAGGAAAATAATGATCCTTTGCCCTATCTTTATCCATGCAGTCTATAAGCTTGTGTGATGTTAAAGAAAACGGCCACAGGTGGGAATAATATGCTTAGACAAGATCATTATCTCATATTGTTGCATTAAGTCTTATTGCATAAACAGAAGAACCACCTATATGGAATCAATATCGGCATTGGCCCCCAATTGACCATAACTGATCTCTATTTTTGGATCATGTCAAAACTGAATAGAATTTAGTTTGGCGTTCCTATCCAGTTTCAATGGGAACTAGATTTTTGGAGTTTTCCATTTTGCTAAATGCACTCATAGCAATCAATGAAAACGATTATGACTTTTGTGGTATGGGGTAGTTGTTAGGATATCACATTTGGACTTTAACAGTGGTTTCATTGTGTTTTGCAAAGGGAAAATAGTTTGATTTTTTGCATTTTGAGTTGCACCGTTGATTTCAACTGCAGACCCAAAACATAGCTTGACTGAAATGTTTTTTATCCCTTTATGTCTAATAGAAATATCTCTAATATGATATAATACCGCGAATATATTTAACAACTTTTTCCCGGTATTGAGGAGCTTTTGGCGATGTTTGAATTATATTTGTTTTTTTATTGGTTTAATATAATAAATTAATTAAATATTGTTTTTTTGCGGGAAAGGTTGCAAAAACAGGTATGCTTATATCGCAAGGATTTCAAAAGGTATTGTTAGATATTGAACTTTATAATCAATATCGATGGGGAAAAAACCTATGATGATCTTGACAATGGATATGATACACCATCTTTAGACTCCATTGAAATGGATAAAAATATGCCTTTAGACAACAAAGATAAAGATTGTTACAATGCAACTCAGGTTGCCAATAGTGACAAAGATGGCAAAGACGATGCCCCCCAAAAAGAAAGAACCCGGGTTGTCTATGGTGAAGATGAAACTACGAAAGTAATTTTGCAAACAGTAAACAACGCAAGACGCAGATGGGACAATTATGCCGATTCCAATGGTCCCACAATAGCAATGGGTATAGAGCAACTAAGAAAAGGCATGAGAAACGCGCATAGAAGGGGGGGTCAGAATAAGGTACATCTCCGATATTACAAAGCACAACATCAACTACTGTAAAGAGCTGATGAAGATAGCTGAGGTGCGCCACATGGATAACGCCAAAGGGGGAATGGCTGTAAGCGAAATGGAATATATTGCTACAGCCAATTTGCAAGAAGCTAAACCTGTTCCCCACCTTATCCACAGTAACGTAAAGGAAATAGTGGAGCAGCAGCAATTGGTTTTCGAAAGTTTATGGGTCAATGCTATACCGGCAACGCAAAGGATGAGGGAAATTGAAGAGGGAATCAGAAGAACCGAAATCAAAGTATTGGATGATGCAGAGAACATACACAAAAATATAGAGTCTTTGGGCAAAAGCAGTGATGAAATATTAGTTTGCTCAGATACTGGTTTGCTAAAAATAGTACACAATTGTTTTTTTGATGTATATCAGGAAATAATGGATAAATACGAGAGGGGACATCACAGCGGTGTAAGATGGGTTACACACATAAGTTGTAGGGAGGATGTGGGGTTAGCCAAACTATTCTTGGACATTGGTGTCAAAATTAGAAGCGTAAGAAACCTTCCACCATTAAACTTTTTACTAAATAACAGAATTTTCTTCTCAAATGCCGAACCTATCGATCGGAAAGAAGAAAGAAAAACCATAAACAGTTTGTTTACGAGCAACGATGATCTCTACATAAATCAGTACAAAACTGTATTTGAGGAACTGTGGAAAAATGGCATAGATGCGAAAGATGCTATAGAGGACATCGAAAGGGGACTTGACACTGAAATGGTGGACATAATCTCAAGGTCGTCTAATGCTGGAAATACGTATTTGGATTTATTGAATTCGGCAAATAAGGAAATAATGCTTATGCTTCCTACAACCAACGCCTTTCTGAGGCAGAACAAACTTGGAGTGATTGATGCGATAACTCGTGCCGCAACATGCAGAAGTGTGAAGGTAAGGATGCTCATTCCTAAGAGCGAAAAGACGGCAGAATTGATTGACAGTCTGGAAAAACACAAATATTTCATAAACAATGCGAACAACAACAGCAGCAATGTTCAAATAAGGTATATCCACACATCGATAGAAACAGGATCCACCATTCTCATGGTAGACAGAAAGGTATCCTTGGTAATGGAACTAAAGGATGACACAAAAGAGACATTTCATGAAGCAATAGGATTGTCGACCTATTCCAACAGTAAGGCTGGTGTGTTATCCTATGTTTCCATATTTGAAAACTTGTGGGAACAAACTGAGTTATACCAACAGTTAAAGAAAGGTGAAATACTCCAGAAAGACTTTATCCATATTGCGGCGCATGAATTAAGGAATCCAATTCAACCAATACTTGCAATTTCTGAAATTCTAAAATCAATCATAATCCAAATCGAACCCGGTAGTCCGCAAGGGGTACTGATAAACAAAAACCAAATCATTGGTTATATCGATACCATTATAAGAAACACAAAAAAACTGATGTCATTGACAACCAATGTTTTAGACATTACGCGGATTGAAACAAATTCTTTGAGCCTCCATAAAGAGGCCATTGATCTAAGATTGTTTTTACTTGAGCATATGATGGATTATGAAAAACATGTGATGAATGACATTGAACGTGCATACAGACGCCATTTAGACAATGAAGAAAGATATAACTCAAGGCTAGACTTCTCGCAATTAAATAAACATGGCAGTTATGATTCCTTTTTGGCCGAGGTGGATAGATCAAGGGTGTCTCAGGTTATTTCAAATCTATGGGATAACGCGTTTAAGTTCACAAATGAGGGTGAGATGATAAAAATGGAAATAAAAAGAGAAGCTATCAATTGCCAAAAATACGCAGTTATAACAATAAAGGATAATGGAAGGGGCATTCACACGGAAATACTGCCCAAGTTGTTTAACAAATTTGCCACCAAATCAGAAAAGGGAACTGGGCTTGGCTTATTCATTTGCAAAAACATCGTAGAAGCCCATGGCGGAAGGATATGGGCAAAAAACAATGATGATGGAAATGGTGCGACATTTTCATTTATTTTGCCGTTAATGGATCCCAAAAATGATTAATAAAAGATATGTGATGTTGGAATTTACTTTAACAATATTCATAATCTGTAATTCAATATTATGGATTTACGTCCAAGGGGGGGATTCCTTTACAATCCAACAATTTGTCCAATAGCCATTGATTATGTTTGATCTGTTTGACGAAAAAGCATGTTGTAACTCTTTCGTTCTGTCATTAATCTGCTGCATGGATTTTCCCATCCTGCTTCTCTTGAAATAGGCAGTATGCATACATTCTCCGATGTTGAGAATTTGCATTAATGCATTACAAAACACTTTCTGATATACTCCTTTTGATACTCTACAAGTTCTTTTAAAAATTTAGAAAATCCCCTTCATCAATATACTATATTTACATGCTTCACCATTACCATATGATGCCAAAATCCTTTTCCACTACTTTGAGTATCCAAGGGATGCTGCTGGCTCATAAAAAAAAGGGCAGCTGAAATTTGTTTTTAATGTCGATTACCTTAAATCTTTCATTCTGTTATTCACCATCTTTCCCAAAACTCCAGATGAAATCATTTGAATTCCTGTTATAAGCATTGAAATACCTATTAATAAACCGGCAAACGCGATGCCACACAGGAAAAACTAGTATCGTAATTGCCAAGACGATCGAAAACAACCCCGTTGCCACACTAAATCCTCTTTTCCATCTGTTCCTTTGCTTATTGTTAACACCGTGATTTATCTTTGAAACACCACTAAATAGTAAAGCGACTCCCAATAAGGTTATCACAATTATTGAGGTGATCAATGGGAACGCTATGGCAATAATCCCTAGTATGATTACAGCTATACCCAAAGATATCCTGCAAAACGAGACTTTTGATGTGTGAATACGTGACTGACTATGATTTCGATACCTATTACAAATAAAAGTACCCCCAAGATCCAGATGATGGATAAGAATCCGCTTATTGGACTTAAAATAACAATTGCAGATAAAACTACAATTACTATCCCCAAGCCGATTTCAAATGCGCGCATCCACCTGGGAATTTTAAACACTGACATAACTTTATACCACCATTTGGTAACCACATTGAACAATAACGGTAAAGTTTGTCAAATGATTTATGTTTGATGCATTTTTATTAATTTTGTTCATATTTTTTTTAATATTGATGAGGTCACGAGAAATGGTTATTTATCTGATATAAAAGATTATATTGAAATTGCAATTTAATTTGCTGTTTTTTATTTTCATTATCATTGTTAAATTTTACCGATATGAATTGTACTACACAGGGTGGCGAGGCTTGAGGTCCGTTTGTGACATCATGCAAATATGAAACCTTTAGCAAATGCTGTTGCCAAATAATAGATGCTATAAAAGTTCGGTAATGTAAATGATCTATTTCCCATATTGAAATATAGTTTAGTCCACAAAGTAAAGAAAATTCTTTGGATATTGGAATGATTCGGCGTTTTTTGCTCACTCATACTTTTGACTTTAATGTTATTTATCAATCTCTAATATAACATATAATTTTTCTCCAGTATAACGAGGAGCTAATTGTTTCGGCCATTTCGCATATCTCGTTGTGGCTGTTAGATAAGTGCATCATAAAGAGAGTAAATAATGCAGCAAATAAACCATATGATGACAATATTGATGACTCTTAACGTTGGAACCCCTGTTCCACCATCGTTTCAGCATTTCCCTAATCTATTAGCAATATCTTTAATATTGTGATGTTAAAAAAAAATATGTTGAAAAAGGATGCAAAAATCGTTTTTGTATTCATATACGTAATGGCCTTGATAATGCATGCAGCAATTGCTGGAATAGTCGCAATTGACGACGATTATTTTTTGAAAAAGTCATTTGCCCAAGAAGAAGAGGGAGAGGTACAACAACAAACGGAAACAGCCGTAGAGGAGGAAGAAGAAGTAGGTCAGGTTACAGACGACCAAACAAACTCAATTGCCACACCGGCTGACGAAAGCGAAACAAATGCAGTACAGGAAGGCACACAAAACGATGCATTGCCAGACGCAGAACCATCAGTTCAATGCAACGAGGGTGAGGTTCTTTTAGACGGCATATGCGTTAGTGAAACACCACTGCCACAAACACCAACACAAACGCCCATACCAAACCCTATTGAAAAACCAGTTGACAACGAAACAGGTGCATCAGAAAACGAAACTGAAACTGAAACTGGCGCAGGTGACAATATGGGCAACATAGGTGAGGAGGATATCGACATCATCATCAACAACAACAGCAGTAACACTGACAACAACAACAACTCAACCCAAACACCACCCCGCAACAACTACACTCAGGTAGACATGCCTCAAAACAACACCAACAGCACATCCACACCGATAAACAATCAACCTGTGGCAATAGCCACCGTAAGCAAACAAAGTGTCTGTGAGGGTGAGAGGGTTATCCTGGATGCCTCAAACAGCCATGATCCGGATGATGGAGACAGCATAGTGTCCTATTCATGGTCTGTGGAGGAAACAGATGACGAAGATTTGTTTCCAACAATAATCAACCGTGATTCTGTCAAAACCGCAGTGGAGACAAGAAACACCTTGAATTCTGCTGCAGGAAGTGTTGGTATAGAGTTATCTGTGAAAGACGAAAACGGCACCATGTCCAACGACTTTGTTTCCTTCAGGATAGAAAAATGCCCAACTGGCGGCAATGGTAACAACAACAACAACAACAAAGACCAGGGTCAGCAAAAAGCAACAACAACAACTACAACAACAACAATAGAGGCAACTGCAGAATGTGGGATAATATCTGAAACAATGAACTTGGCAGGCCAATTGGCACCAAAGGGAATCAGGATAATAGGGTTCTTTGACCAATGCCAATTGGACATGGCTTCGCTGTTGCTTAACATTCCAAACGAGAAGGACCTGAAGTTGATAGCGGGATCAATTGACTTTCAGAACGCGCCGCAGGCAAGGGGTAACAATGACGCTGTATTTGTGGATATGGTGAAGATTCGACAGTTATCTTCAACCCAGGGTCTATACAAAACATCGTTTGAAGACCCACTGGTTGGCAAAGATTTGGTAACAAAACAACCAAAGGAGCTGTCAAACATCAACACGATTGTGCTATGGAATGATGACGCAAAAGACGCAATAAGCTTTGGCAGCGGCAGTGCTGTAGGGATGTCCATAAGCTTTGAAAAGTAAACAGACCGGCTCAATACCATTCCCCTTTTTTTTATATAGTTTGGCATGTTTGTTGACTTTTAAATCTCTTTTGTATCCGATATTATAACAATAATAGTTTACTTTGAAATATCTAAATTAGCGTTTTAAAATAAACATGCCGGTTTTTTTATTCAGGGTTTAATATGGTGAATAAACTGTTATAGTACAATAAAATTGAAGATAGAAAATAAGCAAAAGTATTATTGTTTTGTTTAAACATAAAAACAATAAACAGTGCGTTTTTTAGTTCTGCTTATATGATATTTGTGCCTGTTTTGCTATTTTGTACTTAAACCATATAAATAAAGTCCACTATACATAACATAAGGAAATAAGTATTGTTTTTGAAACCTGCTGCATCTTCTTTGCATATTGTTCTTCTTGTTCTTGTATTTATTGCCGGGATCGCAACCATGTCATTGGAATTTGCTGCAAGCAGATTGCTAACACCTGTTTTTGGAAGTTCCATATATACTTGGGGAAGCTTGATTGGTGTCGTCTTGGTCGGCCTAAGCATGGGATATCATGTTGGCGGAAGGCTAGCAGACAAAAATCCGGATTTTGAGAAATTCTGCTCAATACTGTTCTCATCCGGATTGTATATCGTCTTTATTCCATTCATTTCTTCTTCTGTAATTGATTTCACTTCCACTATTAAGCTTGATATGCCTTCTGAAAATGATGGCAATAATCTTAATTCGCTAGTTGCAACGTTTATCCTTCTTGCAATTCCTACCTTTCTTCTTGGCATGATCTCGCCTTATGCAATAAAACTCGCAACGAAAACCCTTGATAGGTTGGGCAACATATCTGGGAATCTTTATTCTGTTGCGACAATAGGAAGCATTGCGGGCACTTTTGTTACTGTCTTTGTACTAATCCCAGTTTTCGAAATCAATCATATAATGTATGGTTTGGGTGTTTTGTTGTTATCATCTTCGCTAGTGGGGCTAAGAATTGTTCCAAAGATTCTTGTTTTCTCAATTATTATTGTTTTATCCTATTCATTGGTATTTGACGATAGTCAGATAATATCACTGGATTTCCATAATGTGCATTTTTATCCTGGTAAACTTATTCATGAAGCCGAGACATTATACAGCCATTTGGATGTGATTGATAATTATAATTCAATAAACAACAGAGCTCTTTTCTTAAACGGGTATCTTCATAGTGAAATGGATAAAGATAATCCAAACGACTTGGTAGTTGATTATACCAAATTCTTTCCCCTTGGGATGATATTGAACAATGATGCCAAAAAGGTCTTGTTTATTGGAGGCGGAGGATTTTCTGGACCAAAGTATTTTCTCCAAAGCTATCCAAATGTTTCAGTGGATGTTGTGGAAATTGATCCAGCTGTTGTTGAGGTGGCAAAAGAATACTTTTATTTGGATGATACAAATCCCAATCTAAGAATATTTACTCAAGATGGTCGAGAATTTTTGGCAAATCATCAGGAAAAATACGATTTAATCATATTGGATGCATTTTCAAAAAGCTATGTTCCATTCCACCTAATGACTATAGAATTTTACAATATACTATACAACAAATTAAACCCCGGTGGAGTTATAATATCCAATCATATTGGTTCACCAAATAGCAACCAAGATACATCTAATTTGTATAGGGCAAACCTAAAGACAATGCTTGATGTGTTTCCTATAGTTTACGTCTTTCCAACAGATTACTCCAAGAGCATCCAAAATATCATCCTTGCAACCATAAAGAGTGAAAACAGTGGACAGGATAGTAATTCGCCAAATAGGCTAGAAAAAGAAGAACTTGTCCAACTGCAAGAAAATAGCTCATTGACAATAGATGTTAATTATGCAGATTATCTTTTAGAGTCCTCTAAAGTAAAAACTGATGATGTGCCTTTGCTAACTGACCAATATGCTCCGGTAGAAAGCCTGCTCAATCCCCTTTCAAGTAAACCCTATAGCATAGAGGAACAGGATAATAGCAATACCCCTATTAATGAAAAAGAAACCGGAATTGATTCTTTTAGAATTACCTTTTCTTTCCCCATTGCGTTTATGGCCATTATGTTGATAGTTTGGGGTTTTTCATTGAATTTTATTTGGAAAAATAAGAATGCACCTAAACAATGATAATTCTAATTACAAAGAGACACTATAATGCCGTTTCTTCTCCTTCCATATATTATACTCATTATTTAACGCGTAGAACTAAAAAATACCTAGCAATGAAACGCATTAAAGTCAATATGTGAGTTATAGTGTATCTCGGTTTCAATCCATCTAAGTCCATCAAATAGTGAGCAAGAGACACTTCTACGTACAATGGAAAATAAAACCCTTTTTAGAAATTTATTTCACAAATACTTTTCCATTAATACATTTTTCAAAAACACGGTGGCACCAAAAGTATCAATCACATAAGATTCGGCAACATACGCTATCATTTTGGCACTGTAATATTGTCTGTTGTAATAAGTAAATTTGTCTTGTATATACCTTATCGGCTCAGGCATCGCCAATGCAGCGGCAACAACGTTGCATAGCATTTTTTTTGTTTTTTCACAAGGTTCATGCGAATATAACTTCTCAAAGAACAGTTTTTCCAATTTCTCAACATGGATTGCCATTTTTTCCGATGTGATATCAACAAGGTCCTCTTTTTCGCCTTCATCCATAGTCGCAACCGATTAGTTTGGTTTTTTCAGAGGTGAACCACTTTTAAATGGTCTAAATGGAGAGTTTTTTGCATTATTTTGGTGCATTTGTCCATACTTCCAGGATTTGGATGCAGTTGCAAAAAAAGGAATGTAACGGCCAGGATTGTTTTTGAGGGCATTTACATTATTTCTTGATTTGTATTTGATGTTAATTCTGGACAAACCATTATGGAATGTGTCATTATGCCTTTGTGCATTTCACCTCCTTCTAAAGGCCCTTGAGGATATGGAACAAACATATGATGGCTTGTTCACAAAGGTTATACTGTATAGGGATGGTTTATAAAGCTGAAACTTTCAGTCATCGCTTTACTTTTCAGTTGTTTATTATTTTCTAAGCAAACAACATTCAAAAATAGATCAAGCCTATCTCATAGACACATCTATTGTATTCAATCAAAGCAAGCCACAACCAATATTCCAAGACAAATAGTGCTTATTGCCTTTACTAAAAGAGACTAAAGTCCGTTGCAATGAGTGACTCGAGTTACTCAAAGGTATCTAATACACAAAAAGACGATACTGCATCTGATTGAAAACTATTTTTTGGCAGATCAATATCTTGATTTAAAACCATCCTGCAAATGCAGTGCAAACCAAATTTATTGAGTACACTGGCAAAAAAAGGAGTTGGAAATTTACATATAATGAGTCATCAATACCCTTTTAAAAATTCAGTTTTATGGATACCGTAAACTATTATTATGTTTTGATTTGAATGCAAAGTTAAGGAATAAGGGTTATGGATTCGTCTTTTTTTTGCATTATACACAAGTAAAAAATAATACATAACTTGTGGATCAATATATTAGCCAAATCTTTAGTTTTTCTGTGAGAAATTTTGCCAAAACAGTGCATCTTATTATGTTGGAAAAGATGAAAATGACAATTAAGCAGGATTAACAAATATTCATGGAGTTTCCAGATATAATGTTGTTAAGAAAAAAAGTGTAGGTATTATCAAAAGAAGAAACTGAAATGAAATGAACATGCCAAAACAAACCCAGTAACAGCAATCCAAAACATTGCAAAGAATTAGTTATATTCGGGGATGGAATCCTCTCCTAATAGTTTTAGTAATAGAAATAAGTTAATTGTTAGTAGCATTCCCTATAATAATAGGTGTAACAGTTTGAATTCTAGTAATTACCACATATGTAGAAATTGCGGGCATTTGAAAATATCGCATAAACACCTTTCCATCGAAACCATGACCATCCTTGTTTTCTTTGTAAATGTTCTAAATTTTTAGATCACACCAACATTTAATTAATATATTTATAGATTAAAATAAAATTCTTGATAATAATTATGTTATCTGTAAATTTATGTCAAAAGATCTTTTAGATCACCCATAAAAAAACTAATACAGGTTGCTAACTTAGTGATTTATCGTGCATTCGCAAATGAAGATTGATACATCATATACTGATACGAGGGCTATTGTTTTTGCCTAATGCAATTGATTTAGAGGCACTAAATGGAAAAACCTGTATATCCTTACCATATCAATCGCCACAAATCATCTTTTAATAAATCCTAGATTGCTAAACAATGAAATAACTTTTAGCATACTCTTAAGAAGGCCCGCTTTCTGTGATTAACTGAAACACGTTAATTGGTATGATGCCTGGTAATGCTGCTATGGGTGGAATCCCATACTTAAAGCAGAAGACCAATACATCGACAGAACAAGGATCAAGTCCATACGCTATCTATCCGGTTCCGTGACGATTATTTAACTTATCTGCCTGAATAGTGGAGACATAGCTATTATCCATTAATGCTTTAAGTTGAAGAATCATAGGCGAATGAAATGGAATTCCATTTTTTATCTGTTTTTTGTAACAAAAGATGCAATTAAAGTTATTATTGAAAAGTGATAAATAAAAGGTTCTGCTTATAATTCAAAATGTCTGATCAACCTGCTGGACAATATAAATGTGATGCATGCAATGTCTCTTTTAATTCTCAAGAAGAATATATGGAACATGAGAACAAAGAGCATGTGGGTATGGCTTAGTACAACCAATACCTAAACCCTTTTTCTTTTTTTTTGAGTTTATTTATTCTGCTAAACTAGTGTCTTGCCATTCCCGTCAAATGATAAAATTGAGTGCAAGTGGTTTAATGACTCTAAAGGTTGCGGTAGGATCAGAAATACTTGCAGCCTTTTGGTTTTTGTCTCTTTTGTAGTTTCACCTTCACTGTTTAATATTGGGCAAAACCAAACACCGCCCGCTATTTGTCAAATGACCTGTATCTGTTTTTCTTTTTGTTGCTGCTGCTGTCCATCAAAACAAACAATGACATCAAACACCCTAACGTACCTCCAAATACAAGGTGCGCAACGAATCCGAATGTGTATAGCGGAAGGATTTGTTGCTGTACAACCATCAGTTGATTCTGTTCACTATTTTTTTTGGATTGACTTGATCTATAATTTTTAAAAGGTTGGGCTGAACCATGCTTATGGTTGTTGGAATGTAAAATATCCGAATATAATTATTGACCAAACAATTCCTTCTCCTATTCCTTTTCTAATTCCAATGATCCTTAATCTGTTTGCCTTGCTTGTCACAAATCCAAATATGGTTCCCGCAATGGCACTGGTAAGTAAATGCGACGCAATTCCTAATATAATATTATAATCATTGTCGCTACTGTGACTAATTGAATTACCTCTGGCTAACGATATGCTGTCTGGGAGCATCCCCATCATGATGGCGGTGAGCATGAGGAAAGGAAACATAACTATTCCCGCTATGATGCCAAATAATGCTCCAAACATGATGGCGTCATTTACTTGTTGTTGTGTTTTAGTGATGCTGTTTCACTTTAAAGATTGGATATCGTGATAATAAAAATTTAAGGTTTGGTTCAAAATCCTGTTTTTCTTGGACTATAGAATTTTTGCCATATGATATTTAGAATTGTTAAAACAAATATGCCAAGGCATCTTTTCAACATATGGGATGTCATAAATTGTTGCCAAATTTGATAAAGATGTTTGCTCTCAAATCCCAAAAGCAATAAGTTTGACAAATCTTTAATCCTTTTTTGCTTGGTTTCAATGTATGTTGTGGCGGAAAACAATAAACTAATTCATGATTATGGGCCTATTGATAATATTTTCTTTACGACATAATGTGCATACGACTATGCTCAAACAAAAAAATTTGGTTTTTGCATTCATTAAAAATATTGGGAATTACAAAAAAATAGTATTTTTAACAATCTTGCTGCATAAATGAATTGACCACAAATTACATCATTACCCTAATTTTGAGTGATTTGTTCTGCAATCGGTAAAAAATAAAGGATTCAGTTTTTGACTATGGGGTCTAAATTTAGGAAACAGGATAACACATTGAAATATTTTCAAAGTTGGGTATAACAAACCAAAGTATCCAACTACCATAAAACAAAGACATTTGATCATGGAAGAGAAATGCCACTTATTTTTAATTGTCTCATAACTTGGTCCACATCTTTTGAAGTCACATTTCCAATTAAGGAGGTTGACTCTTTATTTTGCCTTATCATCGCATTTACAATTTGTGATATTAAATCCGAGTCATAAAACGAATAGGACTCGGAAAGAACTTCAGCTATCATGGAAATGTCCATATTTGGTGTTATCTTTCCTTTTATTATAGATTCGCCAAATTTTTGAACTGTTTCATAGACTCCGATGTTATAGGCTATAAACGCTATTTTTTCAGGTGGCAATGTGTAATCATAGTTATCCATACCAAGCAATAACAACACAGACAATATAAGATGTAATGTTGGTAATCTCTTTATTCTCTTATTGATCCCAGAAAAAACGCGCATACATTGAAACCAAGATGGATGCACACACCGTACCCATCTAACTAGTTCCTAAATATTGTACATGCTAAATAATTATGCAACAGCATGATGTTATTATTATCGTCACATTGCGTATATTGGCAATCCTGAAGGTAATAGACATAAAACCTTAAAACCCATAATTGTGTTAGTTGAAGATACTCATAATCATTACTAAATAGTATACTAATATCTATATTGTGAACATTTGTGCGCTACTATTTTCGCATTTATGACAGGCATTTCATATAAAGGAGTAATTGGAAAAGGCGTAATGTGAAACCAATGGGATTAGTCTTGAAATAAATTCTAAAGGTTTTCAACCTAATCTTTGGTTAATATGCTTTATTGCATTGAAAGGTAATTTGTTTCATAAATTAACTCCATAGCTGGCCATTTAACAGATTGATATTTTAGTTGTTCAATTATTTTTTTATTGTCTTTATTGAATCTGTTTTTGTTTTTTTTATTGTCTTTGTTTTTTTTAAAGAAATACAATGTCCAATAATCCCTACAAATTGATTCTATTTGCGTATTGTAATGGCAAAATACGCAGTTGTCCCTCTTTTACTTGCAATGCTATAATGCTATATTTTGGTAGAGTAAAGCCTTGCGATATTGCATAAATCTAAAATGGGTGTTCACATTTTCTATATCAATAGGCACTAAGGGTTTCTAAAAATTTGTTGGTAAAGCCCAATAACGATGAACGTTTGCTCGCCCACATTGCACCTTATCGATGTTTGGATTTTCTCAATGTACATTAAAATTTATGTATAGGTGTGCTGATAGACATTTAGTTAATCTTGATTTGTTAAAAAAATCTTTTGGCCTCTCTTTCAAAGACTAATTTAACTGTACTAGTTGTTATAGCCGTTGTTGCGGTATTGCACTCCGTCTTTTCATATCAATATTACACTTTCACATCTGCCAAAATATCGGATATTGCTTTACGCGAAATAAAGACAAATGCCCAAATTCAAGTGCATGACCTTTCGCAAATATTATCAAATAAGTTTGAAAGCATAAATAACCTACTGCAAACACTTGCAGATTCGCCAGCTATACACAACAATGAGTACAACAGAGCATTCTCTGTTATCGACAGCAGGCAACAATACTCAAAAAACCTTTCAGATTTTTTTATGTGGCTTGACAAAAATGGCAAAATGAATTGGCTAAGTAATATCAACCAAAGTGCATATCAAAAGTACAAGGGAACAGATTTGAGCTATAGGCCCTATTTTACTGAACCGCGAGATTCCCATATGGCATATTATAGCAGCCTGATCGAGTCAAACGACAAAATACCCCGGTCATAGGTATCATATCCAATAATTAACAATACCCAAACAGGATCACCCGGAATATTCACTGGCGTTGTAGTTGCATCGATGAGGTTTACTGCCTTGGGAGCCGTCCTGCAGGAACAATTGATTCCACAATTCAACAGTTCAGTCGGACTATTAGATAGAAACGGCATGGTTCTGTATTCAGACACTCCATCTTTTATGGGTAAAAATGTTTTTGGAAACGAAATACAGTCAAACCTTTCATCCTCGCTTTCCTTGGAATCAAAAACACCTTCAATACCGTGATAAAGAGCTCGTTACAGGGAGAGAGTGGAATTGGTGAGATTCCGCAAAAGGGGAAACTAGCACCATATCCTATACACAGGTTAACATTAACGGCAAGCACTTTTTGACTGTGTACATCGTTGCTCCGCATAACCTTGCAAGCGACGTTAACGGGTTGAGTGGCCAACAAAAGAACTTTAGTGCCGCTTTGATAATTGTAATTGCCACGGTAGCATTTGGAATTGTGTTTTTGGTGTTTTTGTGGAACAAGAGGTTGAAGTTCACTGTGGATAATAGGACTAGTGAGCTAAAGACCGCAAATGAACAGCTAAAAATCCATGACACTATGTAAAAGGAGTTTATCAATATAGCATCTCATGAGTTAAGAACCCCCCACTCAAGCTATTGTTAGCTATTCTGAGTTATTGCAAAGACATCCTGAGAAAAGAGAGCAAATATCTGAGGCAATTTTCAGAAACGCCTACCGATTACAAAGACTTACTACCGATATACTAGATGTAACCAAATCGAAAGCAATTCACTGAAACTAAATAAAGAGCGTTTCAACCTGTCTGACCTGATATCAGGTGTTGTAGATGATTTTGAAAATGATGTTCAAAGGAAAGGTGCCGCCATCAAGTTACTATATGAGCCCAAAGATTATCC
>JADDOW010000012.1 GCA_016782225.1 Nitrososphaeraceae archaeon | reverse complement strand
GTTGTGTAAACAAAGCACCAACAGATGCAAATGCCAATATTGCTGCCATGAGGTATATTTTATTATTCATTCGAACAAACTAACAAATGTATAATATATATGGGAAACTTCGGTATGTACTTAATTCAAGATAAATGTGTATGAAACATAATTTAATAATAACTAGATCAATTATAACATTTTTATAAAAAACTCTATTTAGTATTAACACATCAAAATCATGACAGCCATTATTAACCTAAACATAAATTAATATTGTTTAGTAAAGCATAAACATAGAAATTGAAATTCGCCATTATAGGAGCAGGGGTTGCTGGTAGCTATTTGGGCAATATGCTTTATAATAATGGCCATGAAATAACAATATTTGAAGCCTTTAAAAAAGAAAATCATTGGCCGGTATGTGCATGGGGTGCCTCAAAGCACATGCTTGAACACTTTTCTCAAAAAGCAGGCCTAGAGTTCAATCAATACATACATCATGTCGGAAAAAGACTCAGAATGGAGCTTCCCAATAATAAAGAAGAATTTTTGCAATTACATGGATTAGTAACATACGATAAAAAACAATGGGAGGCGGATTTACTCAAAGATATAAATATCAAATTCGGATCAGTTTGTAAGTTAGAAACATTTCCTGCAGGCAAATACGATTATGTTTTAGATTGTACAGGTTTTCACAGAGCATTATTGCCAAGGACTAAAAGTGATTTTATTATTCCAGCTTATGAATATTTAGTGGAAAATATCCAAGATATCTCGGAATTTTATGTTATTGGATATAAAGGGGCAAGAGGGTATTTTTGGTATTTTCCATTGAGCAATGGAAGGGGTTTTGTAGGTGCAGGGGATATTGATAAAAAATATTATGGAATAAAAGAGTTTTTTAAACGTTACCCCAATGCAAAAATAATAAAAAAGATCGGTAGACCGATACGTTTATCACCACCAAAGTTAATGGAGCCATTCTATAATAACAATATCATAGGAATAGGAGAGTCAATAGGTACAGTGTTTCCAATGCTAGGAGAAGGCATTATCCCATCATTACTATGTTGTGAAATATTTTTAAAGGTCATTGAAGAAACTAAAGATAACGCAGACAAATTTGATAAAGAGCTATACAGAAAAAACGTGTTAGAAAAGTTTGGTTACTATTATGACGTATATAAAATCATCCGATTGAAGATGGATGGCAAATTAAATACAGTTAAGCACTTTAACTTGTTGTTTAGTATGTATAGAAACATGAAAAAAGAAGAGAAAAGATTTGGTTTTGAAATTAGTTTTGACAAAATGAGAAGATTAGTAAATGCGTTATAACAGTATGATATCAACTATTTTTATCGATATCAATTTTTTCCTCCTTCGGTATTGGAATAACACTGTTAACATCCCGACCCATCAATTCACTTTTATTTGTCCTTTTCAGAATATCATTTAAATAATTTATCATATATTCATCTTCCTTTGGATTAGTTTTTCCGTTTATCAATCTAATTTGATATGGACTAATCACGCCCACATCCAGTTCTGCCCAAGTAAAACTTTATTATCTACTAAAAATATTGATGTTTTCTACGCCAAACACCTAATACAATTGCAACTGGAACATACAAAAGAGCAAACAGAACAACAAAGACAGGAAGATTCAGATAAGTCACCGATCCCAAACGGCAACTGCGTTATAGCAAAATTATAAGTTATTAATATAAAATTAGTAAACGTTAATAAAAATATCAGATAAATACTATGACCATTTCTAAAATCCAACCATCTTCGTCTTAAAAAAGATCGATCAATTTTTTTGGCATACAAGATGTTAATTTGTTTCTCTAATTTAGTTTTGCTCAAAAGGACGAGTAGGAATTAAGCCTATAACTACCATCACAGACAATAAAACCTCTCCGAGGAGATGGCAGATTTGCAGAAACTCATTCTTCAATTCAACTTTTAAAAAATACGCCAAAAAAATGGGTTATGAAACAGCAATTCTCATGGCAGCTAAAAAAAGCGAGCATGATTACACAGTAATTAAAGATGCAAAATTTGACCATTTACGCCCTTAGGTCAGAATCACCATTGTTATTGATTTGGTGCAAGTAGAGAATGTTAGGCTATCGCCCATTATTTGCAATAGGAAGGTTTCTAATGTATTTCTTTAGAAAGAAACCTATCGGACGCCTTGGTGCAGTCTATATGCCATATTATTATTTAACGTACAAGCCAAAAGATAGCGGATATGACAGCATGCTCCCACAAGACACAAGGATTTTCAAGAAAAACCCAATAATATAGAATAAAATCCACTTTGAAATTAAAATAAAAGGTAACACAAAATGGGTAGTTGCAAATCAGCTATTGCATGCATAACCTGTTAAATTATATATAGAAAACTTTTTTGATTTGTAATCTATGTGTTGGAAAAAATGATTATCAGCATAAACATTATTGTTATAGTCAATAAGATAATGAGATGTATTGATATTTCTTGGTGAGGAATTCAAACCAGCACTATTATCAATGTTTGGGCACAAATACAATGCCAAATTCTTTTCGAGGATATCAGAGTAATTAAGGAGTGCTTTTCCGTTGTATGGATTACCACCACGATTATCAAAGTCTTCGGCATAAAGGTATTTCCTAGGAGAGTCCAAAAACAAGGAAAACCATCCTTTCCAGTGTTGTGTACCAATTACAATGGAATCATTGGCAGTATTAGAATTTATCCAATCAATTAATTTTATCATCTCTGGGGTATCTTTAACATCCAATGTGTTAAACAACATAGACAACGGAAAAACAAATTCCGTGTTTTCGTTGAAAAAAGATGGGAGTGAATAAGTAACTCCATATGGCATTACAGTAAATAGAGATCCGTATACTACAAATGCAAGTAAAAATAAGAATATAACCCCTTTTTTTGTGCTTTTGTTTTTTAAACCTAAAGAAGAATCAACAATTAAAAGAAACCCATAGATCGCAATCAATGACATATATATTCCAAAGATAAGTAACCACCGTTCTGGAACAAGATAGCCATAATTTGGAATAAAAACCCAGGTAAAGGACAGCAATAAACTAATCAATAAAGGGATTTTTATTATTAAAAAACTATCTTTAAGTTTAGTGTAAACAAACCCATAAGCAAAAAACGGTATTAAGGGACCATAGAGGGACAAAAAGAGAATAGATATATCAACATTGGAAAAGGTATTCCTGTCATATAACGGATTTAAAAGCATATCTACAAAATTTACGTTAGCGGAGACAAAAGTAACCCTATCAAAAGTCAAAAAGTAAAACAGAAAAGAAGACGCAAAAAAGGCATTGATCATAAAAAGATACTTTTGTTTGTATATAATGGAAAAAATAAAAGAAACAGAGATAAGTAGCATACCAATCATGCGATCAGAAAAAACGGTCAAAACGGAAATAGAAAAAACGGTCAAAACGGAAATAAAACGATTCCAAGCATTCTTTTTATTAAGGTGATTTACTAACAGTAAAAAAATGTTGAACATAATGAGAGAGAAAAGATCACGGAATAAATCCCACGAAATCCGCAAGGTTCCAAATTGAAAGATAGCAAAAACCGTAAAAGATAGACTCATTTTTAATGATTGATTCAATACTTTGTTACTTAACAAATAAATAGTCATAGAAAAGAGTCCGTATAAAATAACATTGGATGCCAAGAATGAATAATAAACATCAAATGAAAAAATAAATGAAAAAATATAAACAGTTGCTATGTAAATTGGAAATTCGGTAACAAGTTTGAGCCAGTTGCTTTCAAAATGATATAGATTAGGTAAATAATAATTTACAGCATCATATCCTATTGGATAGGGGTAACTGATTGCTAACGGTACTGATCGTATCAGGCACCCTATTCCAAAAGCAACTAGCAAATAATAATTTAACAATCTGATCAAGAAAAAAAAGTCAAACGAAAAACAGGCTACAAGACTATCAGATGTATTTTTTTTCCATGTTCATGTATTTATCAAGTTCAACGAGTTTGTTGAACTCCTTAAATTTAATCATTTTATTTACCAATAGCTTTGTGGTTCCAGTTTGCTTTAGAGTTGTAAATGTGTCGTATATCGCAAAAGTTGAAGAGTACAGGCCAGACAATGGGAAAATAGCTATTCTGTAGCCCAGATTCAAAAGTTCATCTGCGGTCAAATTAGGGGTTATGCCCTCCTCAATCATATTAGCTACTAAAGGCGCATCTATTTCTGACGAAATATCTTTTAATTCTTCGATAGAATGAGGCGCCTCGACAAATATAACATCCGCCCCAATCTCTCGATATTTTTTTCCACGCTTTATCGCCTCATCAATACCAAGTGGAGCTCTCGCGTCAGTTCTAGCAACAATAATAAAATTTGGATTATTTTTTTTTGCATCAATAGCTGACTTTAATTTAGGTACATACTCACCATCGCTAATCACTTCTTTACCAGTCATATGACCACACCTTTTTGGCCAAACTTGATCTTCCAAGAAAATCCCAGAGGCACCAATCTTTTGGAGATCAGTTACCAATTTCCAGACAGTTAAAGGGTTTCCATACCCAGTATCTACATCAACAATTAAAGGAATACTGACTGCCCTTGTTATCCTCCGTGCTGTCTCCAATGTTTCAGTCATGCTCAAAAAGCCAAAGTCAGGCATTGCCAACATAGAGGCTGAAGTCCCATACCCGGTCTGAAAAATTGCTTTAAAGCCAACGTGCTCTGCAATTTTTGCGGTTAATGCATCATATACCCCAGGCATAACCAAAATTTCGCCTTTATTAGACAGCAATGTACTCAACGACAAATAGTAGACATACTTTTTACTACTTTATATAATTTTAATGGTAAAATGAAAATTCAAATGAAATAATCTCCATCGCCGCCAGAAAAAAACCAGTGTATCAATTAATTAATAAAACCAAATCAACCATAAACCAACATCAGATGAAAAACGGCAATAACAACCAAGGTTCAGAACATACAGCAAATACACATAAAATTTAAAACATAAATAAAACCTGACGCGGATTAAGGAGATACACCTTTTAAGCAAAGCAATAAAACGCGCTATAAAAAATAAAAGCACAGATGAAGTATTGTATTCCCAAGTTGAGGATTAACTCATGTACAGATAAACAGCTTTAAAGATGTTGAGGGCTACATCGTTTTTATTTTGGATTGGGAAATGGTAATAATTCTTATTTCTATCAATTAATAAAACCTCATTTAAATCCGATCCGATATGGGTATCTTTTTTACCAACATCATTTGCCACCACCAAATCGGCATTCGCATCAACTATTTTTTTATAGGATTTATGAAGCAACATTTCAACCGGTACGTCATAATCAGCTTTAAAGGCAACCAGAAATATACCCCTGCAAACACCCTTAATTTCATTGACAATTTTTTGTGTTGGAACAAAGGTTAGCGTTAAAGATGACATGTCCGAATTTATTTTATTATTTGAAAAGATAGAAGGCCTAAAATCCGAAACAGCAGCAGCCAAAATAGCTAGATCGTATTTAAATGAACTCAATTCCTTAATGATTTCATCACGCATTTGTTGAGAAGTTGTAACGCAGATTTCTTGTAGGTTAGAAGAAGGGCTTTTAGTTAGCTCGTTCGTAATTTTTTCATGAGAGTTTGTGAATCCTTTTACAATGGTAATGTCAGATTCGAATTTTAGGGCGTTTTTCACCAAGGAAATACCCATTTTCCCAGAACTTGTATTTGAGATTATTCTAATAGGATCTATGTATTCGATAGTGCTACCAATTGAAATCAAGATTCGTTTATCTTTAAAAAAGTTTTTCACATCATGTTCTTTAATTTCAAAAATCGTTTTTTCAGGTTTTTTTGTAAAAGGCATTTCTCCAACATTTTTACCACTGCCTTTAAAATCCCCATCAATAGAAAAATTGCTTTGTTTTAGGATTTTTACGATTGATGATAGGACAGATTCGGTGTCCACAATTTTGGCCTTACCCTCTTCAATTTTTGGATTGATAAATACAACATTCTTTTTTTCCAATTTAGCAATATTTTCTTTTATGATATCGTTGTCATACATGGATTCATGCATGGCAGGTGCGATTACTATAGGGATTTTTGAACCCAAGGCAACCGATAAAACAGATGTCGGCGGAGTATCGTCTATTCCATTTGCAAATTTACCAATGGTATTAGCAGTAGATGGATAAACAATGACTAAATCAGATTTGCCATAATCTGCCAGTAATATATGCTCTAAATCCCCAGTCAACTCAGATACCACTTTATTACCGCTTGCCCAAACAAAATAGTCTTTTGAAATGAACTTTTCAACGGTTTTGGAAATAACTACAAATACTTCTGCGCCATGTCTCATTAAAAGCCGAATTAGATCTATAGATTTGTAGCATGCTACACTTGCTGTAACGCATAAAATAATTTTTTTATTCAGCAATGCATTTCCAAGGGTCGATTTGATGTCCTTTGAGGGGTGAGAATAACTCGGATCATTCTTTTTATCATCGTCAGCATTTATACTCATAGACAACCATCAAAATATTCTTCACATATAAAAACAACAAATGGGTTATTTTTGTAAATCACTTTCGCCATCTCCTTTTTTACCGGTCTTTAGAGAAGAAAGATAATTTTCAAATTTTTGCAGTTCCTCCTTAGACATTGAAAAACTGTGCTCAGGATCAGGGAATCCTTCAGATTTCACGTCACTAATATAGTTTGTTATTGCAGTTGAGAATAACGAGTATGATTCAGCATAACGTTTCGCAAACTTTGGCTTGATTTCATCGTATAGGCCTAGCAAATCATGCAATACAAGTACCTGTCCGTCACATTTGTTGCCAGATCCTATGCCTATTGTAGGAATTGATACGCCTTGAGAAATTTTTTCTGCAATTTCAGATGTAACCATTTCCAGCACTATACTAAAAGCACCGGCTTTTTCCAGTTCCAAGGCATCAAGGAATAAATCAATGGCAGTGTTGTAGGACTTTCCTTGAACTTTATACCCTTCCCATAATGGTGATGTTTGTGGCTTCAGGCCGATGTGTCCCATTACAGGTATTCCATTCTGCGTAAGATGCTTAACCAGGGGAACGACTCCGCGCCCACCCTCTACCTTTATTGCGCTACACCCAAGTTTAATAAATTTAATAGCATTTGAAAAAGCTAAAGATAAGTCGGACTGATATGAACCAAAGGGCATGTCTGCCACAATTAAAGAATTTTTAGACCCATTTACAACACCTTTGCAAAATACAAGCATTTCATCAACAGTAACAGGAATTGTACTGTCATATCCAAGCATAACCATGCCGGCACTATCCCCAACTAAAATAATCTCGATTCCGGAAGTATCACAGATTTTTGCAGTAGAATAATCATATGCAGTAACAACCACTATTTTTTCAGATTTACTCTTTTTTTTCTTAATATCAGTAATACTTATTCGCATGTTGTTCTATGAACATCTACAGTATAACACTTAATTTTAAAAACATATCCATCACACCTCAAAGCAACTCTCATCACTTATTCATTTATGTTCAGACGCAGTCAACATTTTACTTGACCTCATGATATCCAATCCTTCCCGTAAAACTTCATCGTTGTTATAGCTGCTTACAATTCCCTGCAACTCTTTTTTTGTGGAGTTTTTCCCATGGTATTCTATGCATTTTATTAATTGGGGAACAACTCTAACAATATTATCCACAATAGAAACATCAGCAGTTACAGAAGTTCTCGATAGAGGATTAAGATCAACGGTTATGACTTTTTTGTTCATTTTTTTTAAAGCAATGGTTCTATCACCATCCTCCAAAGGAACAAAAACAAGATCAGCTATAAGGATTCCTTCCGGATCAACTTTTCGCCTATTGCTCTCTAATTCTGGAATTTCTCGGAGATTGCCGGTTCCAACGCCTAAAATTTTTTTCAGTCCGCATTTTCTCAATTCGTTTGCAATTAATTCCTCTCTTTTTTTTGTCCTATAGAAAAGGTTTACCTCTACAGCAGATTTTTTCAATAGATAGTTTAATTCGCATATTTCTTTAGCACATAATGCTGCAGTGTTTCCGTTAACAGATAAAACTGGACGGTCCGCAAGCATGAACAGGGCAGAAGCAGCGTCAATAGATTTTAATGCAGGTTCAGTGGTCTTTTCACCTAACAAATAATCAAAAGATTCGCCTCTGCCATGCGCAATCAAGCCTTCGTGTGCTACTAGGCCATTTTTAAACCCCTCAACTAGTTTTTCTCTAATTACTAAGGAAAAATAACGAGGGTGGTTTTTTGGTACAAATGTTTTAATGGGTGTCATATGGTTTATCAATCAGTTTGGCTCCATAATTATCAATATCGCACACAATTAACTTCCCATTAAATCCGCTTAACACCCGAACTACTTTTTGCAAATCTTGTCTTTTTGCAATAGTAAAAAGAGCATGACCAAACAAAGCAACACTGCTTTTTATTCCAATAGACTTCAGGGATAAAAATGGCTCTTTGCAATAACCATCTAAAAGGCCGAACTCACCAGCAAAGCGATTAGACAGTTCTAAAAAAGTATCAATGCTCGGGTTTTGTTTTAGTATATGGACCATCTCCCTTCCCAATCCGACCAATAAGTTTTTTTTGCAAGATAATTGGGATTTGTCCAATAAGCGTGCAGTATTGATTGGTTTTATGCAAAGTATTACAGCACAATATCCCGATGAAATGGGTATTTTCAATACTTTTCCTATTCCGGGGCCTCCAAAACTAGTTCGAATTTCAAAGCCGCCTGCAAACTCAGAGATTACAGTCCCAAGCCCGGTTTTACAAACAACATCAGCGCTATGGGCAATTTGGGCTGCCTGAATGTTAGTCAAATTTGTCTTTAGTGCATGGTTTAGAGCATATGAAATGCTTAGTGCAGCTGAGCCACTTGAACCCAACCCGTAACCAATTGGTATTTCAGATTCATGCTCCACCGAAATAAAGATGGGTTCATGGACCATACTAAGATAGTGCTCTATAACGAATTTAGAAACCCTAGAATCAACAGAGTTGATGCCGTTTAGTAAAATACTATAACTTTTAGTGTTATCTTTATAGACTTTAACAGTTGTGGTCATTCCTTTGCCAATACTGAAACCAGCACCTAACGAACCGTTAAAATTTGGATGCAATGACTGTAATGTTTTATCAGTAGCAAAGAAACCAGTGATATGACCTGGGCTAAAGGCCTTTGCAATCGATACTGGCTGTTGAGCTACTATAACCATTTTATTTTTGATATACTTTCAGAAGATATAAAAATATAGTATAAGTAATTAATACTAGTATATACTAATCTTGACAATTTATATTCGTTCATTACAACAAATAGGAAGCAGCATTTTAATTTCGCTACCAGCGTATTGGGTAAAAAAAAACTATTTAGCCAAAGGTAAAAACGTGAGTGTAGAAACCAATAATGACAATTCCATCTCAATTTATAACAACAACCAAGAAGAGGAAATAAAAATTGAATTTAACTACCAATACAACAACTCGGAATTAGGAGTACAAAATGACAATGGCAATAACAACAAAGATATGAAAATCTCAAGTGTTGGAAAGGACACAAAAGACATAAAAATTCTACTAAACAAGATTTTTGGCGCATACCTATTAGGGTATAACATAATAAACATAAAATCCAAAGAGCCCATATCATTTGAGGACAGCGAAACAATAAAGAAATCCATTAGAAAGTTGATTGGTTTGGAAATAGTTGACGAAAACAACTATAACATAAACCTGCAATTTCTTTTAGATGCAAAAACCCTAAATATCGAAAAAATATTGAACATGATGAATTCGATAATTACAGGGATGTTTAGAGAAACGATTTATTCGCTAGATGGCAAATTCAATCTGGACCTAAAAAAAAAGATAGCAAGTAGGGACGATGAAATAGACAGGCAGTATTTCCTGATTGTAAGGCTGATAAGAACCGCAATCATGAACAAAAAACTAGCCAGCATTTTAAACTTAAGCAGCATAGACATGCTAGACTATAGAATTGCCGCCAATTATCTGGAAACCGCCGGAGATTTGATAACAGAATTAACGGCATATTTCACAGAAGTTAAAGAAGATAAACAACTAGCAGCACTGATAAGAAAGACTGGCTACTCACTTGAGGAGATGCAGATTTATTCAATTGAGGCTTTTACCAAAATGAGTAGGGTAAAAGCTTTTAAGGTAATAGAAAACTATGAAGAGTTCAAGATTTCACTTTCAGAACTAAAAAAAAACATTAAATCCAACAAGGACGTTTTAATAAATGAGACATCCATAATAGCGGTTGTAAATATCATATCATGTCTTGATAAGTTGGCGAAGTGTTGGATAGATATCACGGATTTAGCAAAACCAACGTATTCAATCAAGCCGTGATACATCCAGATAAAAGAATTTTGGCGTGTTGCTTTTTTTATCTATTATCGATCTCTTTTCCCATTAACAAAATCTATAAAATTGGATTTGGCTTGTGAATAAGGCATCTGGATTGGTGGGTGTTTGAAGCAAAAAGCCGAAATACTCTCCAATGGGCCCGATATGTTCCTATCCAATGCAATTTTAGAGGCACGAAGTGCATCTATCATTACACCTGAGCTATTATAGGCGTCAGGAACCCTAAGCTTTAAATCAAGTTCCACTGGGACCTTACCGAAAAACCTGCCTTTCATGTAAATATAGCAAACCTTATCGTTTTTTAAGAAGCTTACGTAATCAGAAGGCCCTATCCTCATTGGAATGTCATATGGAACCATAGCCCTTACCGCAGATGTTTTGCTAACTCTCTTATCTTCCAGCCGGTCTTCATCCAACATATTATAAAAATCCATGTCTCCGCCAACGTTTAGTTGGTATGTTTCGTCGATTATTACGCCCCTATCAACCCATAATTTTGCAAGGGTTTTATGAACAACAGTTGCACCCAACTGACTCATCACATCATCACCTGCACAAGGAATGTTTTTTTCAATAAAGCGTTTTTGCCAATTGGTATCAGATGCAACAAAAACAGGGATGGCATTAACGAAAGCAACACCCGACTCCAGGCATTTTTCCGCATAGTTTCGGGTTGCGGTTCTACTGCCTACAGGCAAATAGTTAACCAATACATCAGCATTTGTATCTTTTAATACTTGTGCTATGTCAACAGTTTGCTTATCTGAAATGGTCACTTTTTCTGAAAAATGTTTTCCAGCCCCATCCAATACATTCCCCTTTTGGACCTTTACGTCAAAATTTGGAACATCAACTACTTTAATGGCGTTGTTTGGATATGCGAAAATAGCCTCTGACAAATCCAACCCAACCTTTGTGTCAGCAACATCAAATGCTGCAACAAATTCAATATCTCCTGGCTCATATCCCCCAATATTATATGAGGTAAGGCCAATGTGATTTTCAGTTGATGATGAATTAGAATTATCTTTCATTGAAGATTGACCAGCAATCTCTTTGATTTTGAGGTCCTGGTTCATGGAGCTGTCATTCCCATTGGAATTGTAATACTCAATTCCCTGAATTAGTGCAGACGCACAGTTTCCCACGCCGGCAATTGCAACATTAATTTTTTTTCTCATGTAGTCTATCTATAGTAGATCATAATGATTATTATACTAGTTCTATAAATCAAAATGTACAAAAGCCAAAAAAAACATTACACTAAAAAGCATAATTTTAATTGCAAGATTTTATTTGCATAATGTAACCATTAATTTTCCTAGTTTCCCTAACTCCAAGAATAACGCATCAAACCAAATATAACAATGACAGATACAGAGACAGATACAGGTCGAAAAAAAAACGTGTCTAGTGTTACTATTTGGCATAGATATGTAATACATAGAACGCATATCAATGGCAATCTACGATGCTGAAGAACGGTACTGCCTTAAATGACAATTATAAAACAATCAAAAGAAAGATAAAGACAGTTGCTGATCACATTGCGGTAATTTTTGAAGATTCATGTGGTTTGTATTTGTGCCATAAAGTTCCAAAAATAACTCCAAGTGCTAACCAAAAGCCAACCATGGTTAATCCGCTCATAACTCTAAAAGAATTTACCAAATCCATCGGTATAGAAATTTTATCAGGATTTGGATGGAATAAAACAAATGCGACAGAGACTACTGCAACATAAAACAAGGGTATTATTATCGGTGCCTTTTGAAAATGCCTTAGCTTGTAAGATAGGATTCCAAGGAATAAAGCAGACAAGGCAGATACGGATAAAAATCCAATGTACATGCTCTCCCTTAACAAAATGGTATCAGGATTTCCAACAGCGGGAGGATTTCCAGGATACTTGATGAAAGGAACAACAAATAAAACCAAACACATAACCAATGACAAAAAAACCGCCCTTTTTCTGTCGCTTGAAAATGGAATTGCTTTGCGGCAAAACATATAAACAATTCCAAGGAGTGAGCCAAAAGCCATACCCAATACAGATCCCCCAACAAAAC
>JADDOW010000028.1 GCA_016782225.1 Nitrososphaeraceae archaeon | reverse complement strand
ATCCGTTAAATGAACAGAGCCCTCATATATAGTGATGACATTTAAATCCGATAACTCAACAACAACTTCAACTAGCAGCAAAAACGACAACAACTCGAACACATCAAAATACTCCCATGAAACTAAATCAAATAACAACCAAAACAGCCAAAACAGCCAAAACTCTAATGATTTGAGTGAGTCAATAAACAGGTCACTTGACGAGACCAAGGACAACATCAACAGGTCAATAGACGAATCAAGAAACCAAATTCCACTTTACAACAACATTGTCAACAGTTACCAGGAGCAATCACTCCAAACAGCCAAAGAGATCTCAGAGGAGTATATCGAGTCTCAAAAAGCAGTGATTAACTCACTCCAATCAGCATGGAGGCCATACAGTGAAAGCTATACCAGTTTAATCAACAGCTTTGCATTCCCAGATTCCATGACCCAAACATACACCAATTTTGTAAGCAACCTTGCAGACAACGCGGTTTCAGCAATAAGACTGACAAACAACATGATATTCTCAAACCTTGACTCCATGAAATCAACCATGCAGCAAGCAAGAGACAATGCAAAACAACTCTCAAACCTCAACGTAAACGCAGCAAGAACATTTGAAAACAATTCAAGACAGATAGCATCAGCAGTCTCAGAAGCCAACTCAAACAAAAACAGCGACAGCCAAGACAGCCAAAACAACAGCAACGACTCTTCTGCCAACAAAACCTCATACTCCCCCACAACAACAGCAACAACAAAAAAGCAATAAAATCAAAAACAAACACAGACACAAACACAGACACATAGCATCTAAAACCACATTTTTTTAAAAGATGCAAACCTACTCAGTTAGTCTTTTTTTTCTTTTACAATATATTAAACCACATCCAAATAATAGAGCGTATTCTGATGAGCACCAAGAACAAATACAGGAAATCCGTGCCTCAAAACCAACCTACATAGAATAGATAGAACATCTCCAGTCCCCCCGTTGGCATTCTCATAAATGCAGTTAATTATACTGTTTTTCACAAAACACATTGGATCTTGCCTCTGCAGACGGTATGGTCACATACGTCAAGGATGGCCCTAAAGTAGGTGGTCAAATCCGTCATACTGGAACCATGGTAATTCTCCCTTCACCTATTCGATAAAACTATTTTTTATTTATTTTCTAAAAAAAATTTTGGGCTTACTAAAACATTATCCCACCTTCCCTCATAATTTCGCGCCATATTTGTTAACTGGCTCATGCCGTGTTAGGTTCCAGTATTTAGGATAGTAGTTGTTATATAATGCATGTCAACAAATCATCGAAAAGAGACATCATCAACAGATATACCAGCACTGGAGTTGCCAACTGACGAGTCTTTGGGTGCATTGGAGCCTATTGCTTTCTTTTATGGGCCAATGCCAACAGGTGTTACAGTGCCACACAAAGGCCGCATTTTTGTCAACTTCCCCAAATGGGGTGACAACGTCCAGTTCTCTGTAGCAGATATTCACAACGGTGAGGTGACATCTTATCCAGACCAATCAATCAACAACACCAATGAAGAGGATAAGGCGTCAACACTCGTCTCTCTGTGCAATCTGTAGTAATCGATCCAGCAGACCGGTTGTGGATTCTTGATACGGGCAGTCCGCTCTTAAAACAACAGAATATGGAGGACCAAGGATGGTTTGCATTGACCTAAATACAAACAAAGTTACAAAAAAGATTCTCTTTCCACAAGATGTAGCCTTACCAACTACCTATCTTAATGATGTTCGCTTTGATCTCCGGCTGGGCAATGAAGGCACTGCCTTCATTACAGATTCATCTCAAAATGGGCCAAATGGAATTATCGTGGTTGACCTTGCATCGGGTGAAAGCTGGCGTCGGCTCAACAACCATCCATCAACCAAAGCAGAGAAGATACAAACCTTTCTACCCATTGTAGAGGGAAGGCCATTTCTTGAGCATCAGCAAAATGGATCAGTGAAACAAGGCGCTGCCATGGGTGTTGACGGGATTGCAATTAGCTCCGATGGATCTCGCCTATATTACTGCACCCTCGGTAGCCGTAAGATATACAGTGTTGCAACGGATGTTCTGGCTAATCGCAATATAGACGAGCGAGAGGCCATATCCACCGTGAAAGATGAGGGAGACAGGGGCGGTGCCTCAGATGGTCTAGAATCAGACTCTGAGGGAAACATCTACTCAACCAACTATGAACACAATGCCATCTTTCGTCGTCGACACTACGACAACTTGTGGGAGACCGTGGTACATGATCCACGACTATTGTGGCCTGATACACTCTCCATTGCAACAGATGGGTATATCTATGTCATGGCAAAGCAATTACACTGCCTGGCGGGTTTTAACAGGGAGGGGAAAGACCTTCGTCGTAAACCCTACACCCTATTTCGAATTCGCATAGATGTTCAGCCAGTCTTGTTGCGGTAACCACATTTGGCTTGGCCATACCAATAGAGGTTACCACAGCACCATTGTCTTCTTTTGGAGTAAAAAAAGGCCCAGATGCTGTTCTCTCACACACTCTTATCAAATTGCTTATTCTGCAAAATATGGATTCTACAATGTTGTGATATAAACAGGGCATAGTGATTGAAAAATATGGCCCAGATAACAATATCCACAATCCAAAAACCATGGAAAAAATATTCAATTTTCATATAAAACCAAATTACGCTTGTATTCCATAGAGCAGACAAACCAAGTTAGATAATCAAAAGTCATAATGTATAATGGCATCTCTTGCAGGGGCATCTAACAAAACATAAATGCAACAAACAACTACCTGAGATAATGTAACTCTTATAACAAAGCATAAGGGCTAAAATACAACACTTTTGAGCCCTCCCTAAATAATTCCTTTGATTCACCGGATTCATTCTAAATTAAATAAATCAGGTCAAGTTAGTGTGTCCCATTCACCATATAACCGCCATTAAAGTATAAATAGACAACTGCATAACTTTATTGTCATAAAGAAAAAAAACAATAATAATGGTGTGGGGGAGATTCTTGGTAGTGGATATATCGATACATCAAGGAATTCTACTAAAAGTCAACTAAGGGACATAAAAAAGAATGGTTTCATCTGCAAATACTGTAAAAGACGATTGGCTAACTCTTCTGAACTGCACAGTCATATCATTACGAAACATTATCAAAAAAAAATGAAATAAAGGTGCCAACACGAAATTAATTTATCAAATAGACTGTTTGCTAAACGTTACACAAGTATTAGGCAAAATAACAAAACCACCATAGTAAATTCAAAACAAGAAGTAAATTTAGAGCTAAAACAAAGGCATGTAAAAAATGCTCCACGACATTTTCGTTTTACATGAAAAGCAAACGTCTTTCAAAAGAATTTGATATATATGTGGATCTCCCGAAATATTAACATGAGAACCAACAAACAAAAAGAAATCCCCAACAGTTTGAGTTTTCATGTTTTTTACAAACATAAAAGATTCAATATTATTAGCAGTTGTGAAACATTCTGTAATCGAATGCATCCAAGCATTAAGAGTTCCATATTATAGTATGACCAAAGAGAGGAAAAAAAACATAGCTGAATGTTATGTATGCGGAACTGTAGAGAGCATTCTTCCATTCAAATGCAATTACTGCAAGGAGCATTTTTGTAGCAACCATAGAAACCCGATTAATCATTCTTGCCCATTTGTAAACTCATATAAAAAGAAACGACAAGATATGCTCCATGGAAATCAAAATCACAGGCCAAACACATCATTTTCGCAGATATTTTCAAAGATCATACACATTAAAACATCAAAAACAGAGTTATTGCACCTAACAGTAGCTACACTTTTAGTGACTGCTGTTGGGCTTTCACTAAACGGCTATAGGTATTTTTCATGGCAATTTCTTGCCATATTCATAAGTGCATTTCTTGTCCATGAGTTAGCACACAAATTTTTAGCCCAATACTATGGAAGTTGGGCAGAGTTTAGAGCACAAATGTCTGGCCTCCTCATAACCGCAATATCTGCTCTTCCAATAATGCCTTTCAAGTTTATAGCGCCAGGTGCAGTAATGGTTGCTCTGAGTGACAGAAATAAGTTTGGTAGGGTTGCACTAATTGGTCCAGTTACAAATTTGGTGATGGGTTTTTCATTTTTATTGCTGTCATTATTTTATAGTTCGCATAGTCCTTATTTTGCAACAGGCGCATCGTTTAACGGATGGATTGCAATGTTTAACCTGATACCATTGGGAGTTTTGGATGGACAAAAGATATTTGATTGGAATAAGCTGGTATGGGCAGTTACAATAGCTGCTGCAATGGGTCTCTTCATAATTGGTTATCTGTGAAATAACGGATCCGTCAATCTATGATGCAAACACAAAATTGAAATTGAGAAAATAACTCAACCAGCATCGCATCGCTTGAAAATGTGATTGGCGGAAAAGCGCCTCTTGAATGCGTAAAATTGACCCGTAACATTTCTTATCAGGGGCTCAA
This sequence comes from Nitrososphaeraceae archaeon, assembly GCA_016782225.1. Classification (GTDB taxonomy): domain Archaea; phylum Thermoproteota; class Nitrososphaeria; order Nitrososphaerales; family Nitrososphaeraceae; genus Nitrosocosmicus. Next base: position 35,442 of record JADDOW010000028.1, on the reverse strand, counting down.
GCAATCTCGACCATCAAATGGACATATATATTCACCTGTTTTTGTGGAATTAAGAAATTGCTTGACTTAAAAATGTCTTTAAATTCGCCGCATATCGCAATGGCTATAAAAAAGATAGAGAAGGACTATAACAGGTTTTATCGTTTGTAAATCCATGACCATAGAAATAGACCAACACTATAGAAATACCAAATGCAAATACTGCTCTAAAATAATAGACAAAAAGCCCAGATATTATTACGATATACCTAACACAGTCCTGGTGTCACTGGACATTTGCAAGGATTGCAGTTTCAGGCATCGTTTGGCATGACAACCTGATGTCACGTTGAAAAAGATGACAATGGCATGTTATCAGTATTATACACAGGTAAGAGAGGATGATTGGTTTTATAAAACAAAATGTTGTATTTGGTTAGTCTGGTGGGCGGTTGGTGCATTTTTTTAGGTGCGTTTGAGTATCTAAATTAGAATGTACAGTAATTTTAGCGAGGTATGATGGTTATTCCAAGCACAACATTACTGCAATCAAGCATAGATTGGTTTTGGTTATCACATGCTAACAAAAAGGAAATACAAGACCCACTCAATCTTTAGCATATTTCATGGTGGGCATATACGCAATTGTAGATGTTTAATTTCCACATGGCCTTAATAGAAATGCATGTCAAACCAAAATCAACAGGATGTTCAATGTGAGCATGTTAGTGATGTGGTTTTAGACAAAAAAGGAAATACAAAAGGCTGTGAAGGATGTGAAAAAACAGGTTCCAACTGGGTTCATTTACGGTTATGTTTAACATGTGGGCATGTCGGGTGTTGTGACTCTTCTAGAAACAATCATGGATCAAAACATTTCAAAAGCACCAAGCACCATTTAATAAAATCATATGAACCGAATCTTGGAAATGGTGCTTTGTAGATGAGACTTTTATAAAGTAAATAATAAATTCAAAGGCAATAAGAAACACAAACATAGATAGAAAAACAGATAAGAGAAAACAAAAACCAAAGATTTCGGCACTTTCTAACAACACATAACCCCTTTCAGTTAATCCAAACAAAACCAAATTAGTTCCATAAATTTCAAAAGATGAACAGATACCACATCATCATCTGCTGCCGCTAAGGAATTGTATTATGTCGATGTGAGATAAATCCAATTATAAGCCATTTTTGTGTGAATATCACATACCAACGTTAAATTTTAACGAAGCAATAACATTGATGGACAGAACACCATAAAAAAAGAGGCATATATCCAGGATAATCGTTACACAGATTGCGTACACCGTTTTGCTTATAGCACATACCTCATGTTGGGATAGTACCAGAGAGAGATCTAGGCAAAACCGAGGTGTAATTGAATAGTAGAAGATTCATAGCAGGCAATAAGCAACCATTAAAGCAGACAAGTTTATCCATAAAACAAGTATTCGGCCTATGTCTTATAATCATGATACACTTAAACACGAATATGTAAATGCTAATGGAATTCGCATACATTGCGTTACGATGGGAGATTGTGATGGCCCTTTAATTGTTTTTTTGCATGGTTTTCCCGAGTTTTGGTATTCTTGGAGGCATCAGATTCCTTTCTTTGCACAGAATTTTAAGGTAGTTGCTCCAGATATGCGCGGATTTGGAGATACAGACAAACCAAAAGAAATAAAGGAGTATAAAATAGGCAAACTGTCAAGGGATATTATAGAATTAATACACTCGTTTGGCAAGGAGAGTGCAATAATAGTCGGACATGATTGGGGCGGCATAATAGGTTGGTATATTGCAATGATTGCACCAAATGTGGTGGAAAAACTGATAGTTATGAATGCGCCTCATCCTTCTGTGTTTAAAAAAATCGCTTTTAGGAGTTTGGCTCAAATGCAAAAGAGTTGGTACATGTTCTTTTTCCTTTTGCAAAAGGTTCCAGAAAAGGTGTTGAGTAGTAATGACTTTAAGATACTGAGGCACTTTTTTGATTCATCAATAAAAAGAAAGGACAGATTCACTCAAGGCGATATTGGAGAATATGTTTCTGCGTGGCGCAAGTATGGAAGCACGGGACTAACTGGAGGAATAAACTATTACCGAGCTAATTTGATTTCCGTGTTCTGGAAAAACCATGGTGAAAGCACACCACACCCAAAGATTAAGAACCCCACATTGATGATATGGGGAGAGAATGATTCATTTTTGGGTACAGAGCTGACAGAAAACACACAAAAATTCGTGGAGGCCCAATTTTTGTTAAAACTTATTCCTGGCTGCGGTCATTGGGTTCAACAGGAAGCACCAGATGAAGTAAATCAGATTATGTATGAGTTTCTCAATTAATAAATTAACATACCACCCCCAATACAAAGTTAGAGCATGTGTGACATCCAATTTACCTATATCCCCTAGTGGAGATTTGCAAAACCTAACTCAAACCGATTCTTTATGCAAAGGATGTGTTTTTTGGTATCGAGTGTTTTTGCTACAGAACAGATATTTGCGAAGTCAAAATACATAGCGGTAATGCGTCACCACCATGGAATCCAATTTAGTTGGAAACAACCTCATTGAGTTAAGACTCGACTCCAGAACTAAATACGGGTCATATATCCATATCAATATCCCCAAAACGCAAGTTTTTTCATTGTTATGTGATTTAGAGTTTTTTTACCTACTATGCAATTTCATTCTTATGCCATTTTTTGGGCGTAGTGTAACTATGGGTTGAAGTTTAACATTTTGCACATTTTCCTCAAGTGTAATCTTCCATTTTCTGAGAATAGTTGCCAATACTATTATTCCCTCGGTCCAAGCTAATGGCTCTCCGATGCATGATCTGGGGCCACCTCCAAATGGGAAATAGCTAAACCGCGGAATAGACGACCTGAATTCAGGTGACCACCTTTCAGGATAAAATCGCCACGGTTGTGAAAAGTAGCGAGGGTCATGATGCATAAGGTATTGGCTCATGATTATAACAGATCCTGAAGGTATAACATATCTGCTATCGAGTGCATAGTCCTTTATGGCCTGACGGCCTATAGCCCAAGATGGCGGATAAAGTCTCATGGATTCCATCAAAACCATCTCCGTATACTTTAGTTTTGAAATATCCTCAAATGTGGCTATCCTATCGCCATCGCCATCAATATTTCCCTCATTCCCGAACACAGAAGCAATTTCCCCTATAATTTTGGATTCTACCTCGGGATGCTGAGATAGAAGGTAAAAAGTCCAAGTCAATACATTGGCAGTGGTCTCATGGCCTGCTAAAAAAATCGTCATCACCTCATCTCTTAGCTGTTGATTAGTCATCTTTACCGCTTTGTCATTGACTGTTGTTGACCCATCATTGTTCTCTGTGATTTTGGTATCAGATGATTTGATTAAAATTGAAAGCATGTCAAAGTAACCTGCATTTTGAAATTCAGTTGTCCCTCCAGACAAAGAATTGCTTTCGTTGCTTGGTCTGCTTTCTGCTGTTTCTTTTCGCTCCTCAATTTTGGCATAGATTAACTTATCCAAACTCCTTAACGCCTGCCTATATCTTATAGTTAAAGGCAATGGCAGTACCTCAATAAATCGCAGAAAACGCAGTCTTAATTTATTTATATATTCAATAATTATGGTAATGGAATTACTTATTTTGTCAATGTCAGATATTGCAAGCGTGTTGGCACCAAACAATATTTTGCTAATTATGGAAATTGTCATGTTGGTCATCTCTTTGTGAATATCCAACACCATCGAGTCTTTCCAAGTGCTGTCCATATATTCAAGGCAATGCTCTAGTATGATTTTTCCGTATATTTTGACTCTACTTCTGCTGAATGCGGGCTGAACCAATTGCCTTTGGATCTTGTGTGCTGATCCTTCGTTTGTTATCAATCCATTTCCAAGCACACGTTTAGCTAAGCGCAAGCCGGGGCTCTTTATAAAATTACTGTTATGTTTTACCAAAATGTTCTCAATGTGACAGGCGTTATTGACTAGGTAGACATGTAATGTGGGCCCAAACTTAAAATGAGAAATGTCCCCATATTTATTGGCAATTTCCATTAGGATTGGTATTGGATGTGATAGGAATTTTAAAGCTAAATGGTATGGAATTATCTCGGTGGGTCCTGGAGGAAATGCCATTTGCCCATTGTTTTTAGAAGTCGCCTTTTCATCCAAGAGTCTATGTCATATATTTATGGAAATCATTGATATATTATGATGATCCCAAATCACACATTACAGATAAATCAACATTAAGAAGGGCAATCAAATCAATTTATGAAAAAGATTAAAGTTTATAGATGGAACTAATTTATCTATAGCACATAGGGTACAATAGGCGCTAAACATCGAGTTTTCATTTAAAACAGCATTGTCAAAATTCTAAAATATATGAACACATCATTGTTGGCCTAAATTATGTAGCAAGTTTTTTTATGCGGTGTTGATAGGCACGCTAAAGCATACGGCCAACAAGATAGCCCAAACAACATTTCACATCACATCCATAATCCATACAAATGCAATTTAATGGGCATGACAATCACACCCTCATTCCACTAATACCATAGAAAATAAATTACCTTTATCAACCAAATTTCAAAGTAATAATGCACGGACCAGAATGGCTTGCAAATCCCACATTTTCTATAATGCTTGTTGTCGCTGGATTCTTCTTCCTCTATCTATCACTAAGAACAAAGAAAGAGCATCGCTTGCATCAGCACAGTGATGAACATAGCGGAATAGAAATACAAATCATGGAAAAGCGAATTATTGATACAAACCGGGGATGGATATTGTTTACATTATCCTTAGGAGGGTTTGCACTTGGTAGCCATTTTATCTCCGAATATGTTTTCCATCTATACGATACAACATCGATTGACAGCTTTACTCACGGTCTTTCCGCAATGGGTATAACTGCAATAGTCCTAAACTTTTATTTGACAAGAAAAAGAAAAACATATTACCCAATAAGTATTGGGGCTGCATGGATTGGCTTTATAATATGGGAAATATATGAGTGGATACACGTTACCATATCAGGACCAGGAGGCTTTATTCAAACTGAACCAATCGACATGGTCATAGATTTATGGGTAGATACTTTGGGCGCATTGACAATTTGCTTTATCCATGATGAGTTTACCAACTGACAATATTTATAACGATTCTCATGACCTAGTAACATATAGCCAAATGGTTAATTCCACATCCAAAGCGATGCATCATATAAACTGCAAAAGTTGCCAAGTATTGATCATTTATCTAAATTATAGATCTCAAATACAAAGCAACAACATAATACGTCAAATCAGTCTAGCAAGACAGGTTAGGGGCACTTGAAATGGGTTTTTAACCATAAGAAAGAGCAAAACCAATCTTACCCCTTCTCGCATGAATTTAGATTTATGTTCCCAATGAAGATGATTTTGTTACGCTGTGAGGATTAAATGCGGGCAACAATCTATCAAAGTGTATCAGTTAGGTTGCCTAACTTGTCAGTGATCTTTATGTTTTCAGAATAGTCAACAGGACACGTGATTACCGAGACAGCGTCATCCTCAAGTGCAGATTTTAGAGTTGGAAGAAGATCATCGGCCTGGCGGATTTTAAACCCCTTGGCCCCAAAGCTTTCAGCATACTTTACAAAGTCAGGATTATGAAAATCCACAGATGAGTGGCGCCCAAGCTCTAGTTCCATTTTCCATTTAATAAGTCCATAGGCCATATCTTCCCAAATGAGGATCACAACAGGTATGTGCTCTCTTACGGCGGTTTCCAGCTCTGATCCAAGCATCATCATTGCGCCATCACCCACAGCAGCAAGCACCTTTCTATTTGGGTAGGCAAGCTTCACGCCTATCGCACCCGGAAGGGCAAATGCCATTGTTGACAGGCCGTTTGAAACCAGGCAAGTGTTTGGCTTGTATGTTGGATACAGTCGAGCCATCCACATCTTTAGGGCACCAGTATCTACCAACACAATATCCGAATCACCTAACGCCAGTCGGATGTCTGAGACTATTCGCTGAGGCTTGACAGGAAAAGAATTGTCTTTGGATCCCAACTCAAGCTCTTCTTGGAGCAGATTCTGAATCTTTTGGTTCTCCGCTTTTGAGCCTTCTTTAGGGCTTGCCCTTTTCCCAAGATCATCAAGAGCCATTGATATATCACTCTGAATGCCAACCGTAACTGTGTAGTGAGTGTCAACCTCAGCAGGATAATGGGAAACATGAATAATTTTTTTGTCTGCGTTTGGATTGATTCTTTTAGGATCAAACTCTTGCATATCATAGCCAACGCAGATAAGAAGATCGGCTGAGTCAAATCCAAAGTTAACATAATCATGATACATAAAACCAACAGTCCCTAGAGCATTTTGATGGTTATCCGGAAAAACGCCCTTTCCCATAAAAGTGGTCGCCACAGGAATGTGTAGTTTTTCAGAGAACCTAATTATTGCGTCTTGAGAAGCATCCCTGGCGGCACCGTGACCTGCCAGTATAATAGGAGATTTTGAGTCATCCAATACCTTGGCTGCACGGGCTATTTGTGATGGTGAAGGGGCGCTATCATAAACCTGTGATGGAAACAATGGCTGAAGATCTGGCGGTACCGCCATTTCTTCAAGATCCTGAGGAATGCCCAAATAGCAGGAGCCTGGCCGTTCTGACTGGGCAATCTTGAATGCTTTTCTCACCATTGCGGACACGGAACCTGGAATCTTCATTTCTGCCGCCCACTTCGTTACTGGTTTGAACATGCTAAGGAGATCAACAAATTGATGCGTTTCCTTATACGCACGATTGAGGCCAACTTGCGCACTTATAGCAACCAATGGAACGCTATCTGTGAATGCATCCGCTGTTCCCAATAGTAGATTAATGGCTCCCGGTCCCAATGTTCCAATACATACTCCTGCCTTGCCCGTAACCCGGCCATACATATCAGCCATAAACGATGCAGATTGTTCATGATGAACCAGGATAAATCGAATAGATGATGAGGCGTCCAATGCGTCTATAAGATGAATGTTTTCCTCGCCCGGTATGCCAAAGACGTATCTGACGCCTTCGTTTTCAAGGCATTTGACTACAAAAGTGGCAACAGTCATTTCATTGTTAGAGAATCTTTTTTTTGCTATAGTCTCAATGTTATCTTTCATACTGATATAGTATTTGGTTCTTCCCCCATTTCCTTTAAAGGTCTCCATGATAATGGGGACCATCAAAAATATGTTGTCAAAGTGGAGCGAAAATAACACACTTTAAAGTTTAGAATGGTCTTTCTCACCCATAGAAACGGCATACCATCAACATTAGAAAACGCAGTGACTAAATAAACTAAAGGATTTTTTGTGGCCTGCCAACGATAATGGTAAAAGAGAATATTGCCACTTTTTTTGGAGGTTCCCGGGGCTTGCCCATATTAGCCACATCCAAATTAGTTGACGCTAGGATTTAGGCGGTGCAGCAATGTGGCTGCAAGCCAACTAACAATTTACTCATCATGTATATATGCCCCAGTGGTTGTTGCTCCATGGATATCTAATGCATTTACCAATTATTGACTGTTGTTGATTTGTCAGTAATAAAACCATAGTCACAAACACTGTTGTTCATCAGTAGTATAAAGAAAATATTTATATTAAATACAAAAGCCAAAAACATTTAAAAAAAGAAATGAATAGCACAAAGAAAGCCGTATTGCATAGAGATAATTACAAGTGTAACGACTGTAATTTATCAAAGAAATCTCTAACAATCCACCACATCAGGGAATTGAGCAAACACCCAGAGCTCAAATTCAAGCGATCTAATTTGGTTACCCTTTGCCAGAGCTGCCACAAAAGAAAGCACAGCAAAAACATGTTGTAGTCGACATTATAAGCCATGGTACTGCATTAGAATGCACAATTTCCAGTAACGGCAATTTCTTTGAATGGATGCGGAGATCCGATAGTAGCACAATTAGAACAGACCATCATCTTTGCCTTAAGATGAGAGTTATTAATTGATCTATCAAAACTACCTATTGTTTTCCATATGGCATTTATAATTATATACACACATGCATCACATGTAATGTCCATTATGCAATCTGCTTGAAGGCATTAACCTGGTTATTGTTGTTTCATTGTGTTCATCATATTCATCATAGCTCTGATAACTACACCTTAAGCAAATAATCTACGCCTCCTTCTGGATTCACATCGAAGTTACGATTTAGAATAATTGAACTTGCATTCTCACTGGGCAATTATGTGTTCAACCAAGTCATCCAATTGGATGATGTACCAAAATATGTTGTAACGGGTGTTTTTTTGTAGAGCATCTGATCTCATTTGATTGAAAAGAAATGATGCAATGCCAGTCCATCTCCAGGCCTATCTAATTGTTATGCTAGGATGATTTTTTTTATTGCATAAATTATTGTATAGGGGGATCTAATTCGCATAATTTTGGGTTTATAGCAATTAGCATATTAACCTATGATCCTTTTTCCATAACTTCAAATATTCAAACAGCTTTGTATAGAGAAACATCATAAATGCAAAAATAAAACAGATGGGTAAATAAAAGATAAGAAATCAACACAACAATACTAATGCTGCCTACAATGAAACGACAACGAAGAAAACATAAATACAAAAAACATGTTCATAATTAACTATATGGATTTAGTTTATCAAATTTCATCCCTTTTTGTCGTTATATTAATATTTATTATCTCGATATTTACTTTTATGGTAACACTTCGCTTTTTCATAAAAAGGTAATGTTTTCACAGTATATCCATTTTTTAGGGCGATGAGGTCAAAAACAAATTTTCCCTTTTGTTTTATAGCAGGATCTTTTAGATATCCCATTGAATATCCAAAATTAAAATCGGTGGATTTACACCGGGGAATCATATACAACTGTTCAGAAACCTAGTATTATTTATGCTCCCTGTTTTATATAATGAGACAGTCACATCTAAAATATCATAACACATCAATTTATATAAAAGACACGTATTGAATATTTTTTTGTGTAACATCAGAAGCAAAATATGCCTTTTCCAACCTATAGAAAGATTTACCTCGGATACTATAGCATAAAAATTATTATACCGGATATATTTTTTACTAACGTAAATGAATAACCGTATAGCAAGCCCTTTTGTAATCATAATTGCATCAATATCTATCAGCATTTCTTTGTTATTTGGATACATAACAATTGCTCCCTTTATCGAGGCATTTGGCCAACCCCAATCAAAAGTTCATATAACTAAAGAGTTGGCCAATTCCTACACAATATCATCAGGCTCATCAGAAATAGGAACATTTGATACTAATTATACAATAGCATGAGATATGGATACGATAAAAAAGAACAAAAGTTAATAGTATCAACAATTACAGATGATTTTAACAATTCTCCTGTTATAGGCTATGTTAAAATGCCTACAGCACCTTCCCAACAGCAACAGCAGCAGACAACACTGCCAAATCCTTTTGCAGATAATGCAACCATAAATCATAAAATCGAAACAGAAATTAATAGTGCGCTTTCCCCTGCTTGAGGCTCCACTACAGATAAAACATCCATTCAATGTAATTTTGAAATGAACATATCCGAATGGAACTGTAAAAGCACGAATTAGCAGGTAGCACCTACCACACATACCACCGGTTCTATTAACTTTAGGTTGCATGTGTAAATTTCATGCTTTATGTGGGCATTTAATTAAGGAAGAATTCTGCAAGTAGTAGATCAGAGCACTCAAAAAGATCCTAAAACCGCTAGACCGCCATCCATTTATTTTACTAATAATTGGAAATCATCAAATGATTAAAAATTCAAAAGAGTCTAAATTAAATGGAGACGGCAGTAGTTCTCATTTGCAGTTTATGCGAACCTTAAATGTATTTGTATTTTCAGTTGAAAGTTCTTTGTATGTCACATTTTTTACAGTACCGCAGGTGAAGGTGCCAACATCAAATGTTGTTCCACCCATTTGTAATCCGGGAAAATGACAAAGAGTATTTTTGGAGTTTAGATTACCATTGAATGCATATGAAGATCCTTTTAAAGTTCCAGTTTTCATAAGACCGCTCTTTTCTCCAGTGGCACCAACTATTGAAATAGATCCCGTCCATTTGCCGCTTTTTTTATCTGCGGTAATTTTAAAATAACCTGGTGGTATTATTACACCTTTGTCCCCAGTAGCACAACTGTATATGGCTTCCTTGGTGTTTTTTGCGTCAAGATGTGTAAGGAATGAGATGCTACAGGACTTGTTGACGATGCTAAATTAGTATATTTATTATCCATTATGGGAATATTACTACCATCTATAACAGTGCTCCGTATTTATATTAGAGAACAATGTCGTTTGAATAATGAATAGTGCTGCAAAAGACAATCCCACTATTGCAAATTTTGAATATAACCTCATAAATCACATTAATTGTGGCCACCATAAAAGCAATTGGCAATCTAAACAGTATCTTATTCCAGATAATATGCATTCAACAACATTGTTTTGTGGTAGAAGGCAACTACCATTTTTGCAATGATTTCATTATATATTTTTAGTAACATTAAGTACTCAATCTTTAACTAAACAAATGGAATCAAAAATATTAACAAAATTATTAAATTGATATGCATTAGCATAATCAAGAAATATTTTTTTTACTAATCCGGCCATGTTTTGAATAGTCAACTCGTAAATTTATAAAATGAATATTTCAATTTTTATCTAAAAATATATATAGTGTAACATCAAATAATAAAGTAATTAACCCTAAACCACATATGAATGAAAATTCTATTGGTTTAGTATGGATGGTTATCACCATCCTTTTTTATAATACTGACGTTTCCTAATCCAAAAACAGCAGATAAAAAGCATTGGCCTTCATTTGTCTTTGGAAGATGAGAATATCCCATAAAGCAGCAATATCATGGAGATGCAATAGTGTTGCCAATAGATTTTTGTGAGAGTGTGATTATAATCGTCCGCATCGTGGCATGAATTTTTACCCCATGGTCTTATGTCAATTACGCGGGTACAGAATTATAACGATTAGATGATTCTCAAATGTTTGCAACATACCATTGACAACGGATTTTGTATGACATATGGGAAAGACTATATCGGCATTTATAGCCGATTGGAGTTTAATCTTATGCTGATACAAATAACCATGTCGATATCAATTGATGACGAGCTAAGACGTATCGCAAAGGGTGAAATTCTTTCCGACAACTGGAGCAGAGAGATTTACTCGGTTGATGCGAGCCATTATGCCATAAAACCTTCAGTCGTGGTTTGTCCCATAGATAAGCATGACGTTGAGAAAATATGCAAATACTCCTTTTCCATGAATATGCCCATAACCGCAAGGGGAGCAGGAACAGGCCTTCTTGGGCAGTCCCTCTCCAACAGCATCGTTATTGACTTTACTAAACACATGAACAAGATTACGGAAATTGCAAATGATTATGTTGAGGTCCAGCCAGGCGTAGTTAAAGGCATTTTAGACAGGGAACTAAAAAAGAAGGGAAAGTTCCTTCCTCCAGATCCTGCCAGTAGTAACTACTGCACAATTGGAGGGATGATTGCAAATAATACAAGTGGCGCCCACTGTCTGGGTTACGGCAGTACAATAGACTTCCTTCAGGAAGTAGGTGTTGTTTATTCTGATGGCAACACCGGCTGGGTCAATGGTAACTGCAAATCCCAAGATCGTAGGGTGAGAGATTTGTTAGGGTTGCTGTCACCTTACTTGGGCACTATTCAAAGTCGATACCCAAAAGTGACCAAAAACTCATGCGGCTACAGACTTGATGCGGTAATAAACGACCAAGGATTTTCACCCCACAAAATATTTGCTGCTTCTGAAGGAACGTTGGGGATACTGACATCCGCGAGGCTAAAAATATTAGACATCCCGCTATACCGTCATTTACTTGTGCTAGGTTTTGGGGATTTGTTAGCTGCGGTATCAGAAGTCCCACATATTTTACAATTTTCACCTGTTGCCCTTGAAATGCTTGATCACACAGTTGTTTCTCATGGTGAGAAGATAATGCATCATCAATTTAGTGCTGATAAAGGTTGTATATTATTTGTAGAATTTGCAGGGGACAGGACAAGAGACACAGAGGCAAAACTAAAGGCATGCATAGAAAAACTATCTGGCAAGTGCACCATCATAGAAAGTGTGAGTGACGAACAGAGCATGACCCGAATATGGGAAGCGCGCAAGGGTGCATTGAATCGCGTTATGAGACTGTCGTTTGGTTCAAGAAAACCGATTGGCTTGATAGAAGATACAGTGGTTAAACCGTCCTTATTGCACGCTTACACTCAATATATCCTACAAGCCTATTCAGATAGCAAACTAGACTATGTTGTTTATGGCCATGTGGGGGACGGAAATTTACATACAAGGCCGTTAGTCGATACCAGTTTCAAGTCCGAGGTTGAACTAATAGAACACCTGGCTCAACAAGTTTTTGACAAAGTAATAAGGTTTGGTGGCACGATAACAGGAGAGCATGGAGACGGACTGGCCAGAGTAAAGTACATTCCATCAGTGTATGGTAACGAGATGTTTTCGGTTTTTCTACAGGTAAAAAAGTTATTCGATCCCAAATTTCTCCTAAACCCTGGCAAGAAGGTTTTGCTCACTGCTATGCCGTGACTCGGATTAAAAAATAGAAAAACACGCTAGTCATTTTCAATAGAGTTTGTTGTAGTGCATATGTACCGTATACCCAATTCCGTTGAGGCATATATGCACATCAAGTAGAATACAATACCGCAGCTATCAAAAGCCATTCTGAAGGAATAGTGTATCCATCCTCGTTTGTTATGTCCCCTGGCCATTGTTTGGATTAAAAAACAAGTCCTCTATATGGTCACATAGTCATATTCGCAATAATGACCATCCAAAATTTCCGTTGGAGAAACAATGTCATTGCAGGTATTTGCTATGCCCCTATGCCACTGTCTGGACTAAAATTATCAAATGAGACCGTATAGGGGCCATTCCAACAGATATAATGGCACACATAACATATTGATAAGGCACACATTTTTTTTGTTACCACGTTTATGACAACAACCGGGGGAAGCACCTATTGCTAAAGGTGTTCCACATCTTTGAGCCGTGAAGCGACATACCCTATCCATTATTTGAGAGCGGCAATAATGAGTTTACCTACCGCCATGACAGCCAACAAAAGTAAAGATACAAACCAGGTTTTATTTACAGATAAGTCAGCGAATTACTGTTGTGTTATGTTGTTATTGCCCGTTTTAATGTAGCCGGTTGTTGAAAGTTATTGTTCCCAGTGTCCAAATTTACCCATCTCATTATCATATTCTTGCTGCCCTCCACCTACAGATTAATGCGTAATGGATATTACAATCAGATTTACAGAATAGGTTTTCGGGGCTAAAGAGCCCAGTTTCAGTTTCTATTGCCTAATTCCCAAGACATTATCCCAAACTAATTGTCGCGGCTCGCAACTACGAAAGGTATTGTATATTTCTCTTAATCGTCTTTCTTAACCCACTTGTCACCGTCTTTTGTGTATTCTTTTTTTACAGCCGCCCATGCCACCTTATGAGCAACCTCTTCAGCACTCTCCTTTTTACCGCCTCGCCTTTTGCCGGGGTCTTGGTACTCTTTGACAGCACTAGAGTGAGCCTTTTTAAACATATGTTGGGCATGATCTGGAAGTTGGTCTATTCTTTTTTCGGTGGCTTCAGAGAGCCCATCTTCATTCTCATCGCGTTTTATTTTGTTATCTTTGGGCATATTCCAAGTTATACAATAAAATATTTAAAAGCATATATTAGTAAAGTGCAAAATAGCCATTCCATTTTTTTACCAACGGCATATCACCTTAGCGACATTTTTTTCCACCTGAGGTAAGCAAATTCTCATCGCGTTTTCATACTCCCGGAACTTTTGTTTAAGATCTCCGATACAATCCATTAATCTGTTGATTTAGTCTTTTATTTGATAACGTATAGCAAATTTCATCCATAGTTTGTTGCTTTATAATGATAAAATAGAACATTTTCTTATGTTTTGTTTATCCATACCATAGATCATCAATCAAAAGCCTCAAAACAATACAAAAGAAAGGAAACAAACCCCTTTTAGAAAAAATACTATCCTTTTGGATTAGCCTAAACTGCGTTTAATAACATACTATCAACTTTTTCAACAGGCATGTTATTGGACCTCTGCCATTTCTTGTTTCATTGATTGTGACAGCAACAGCATCGTTTAAGACGACGTAACTTCACAATCCCAATAAAAATCAAAGATTAATGGGGTCATATAACAATAACAAATCCAGAATCACCGTGGATAATAGAAGATTATTGAGGAGCCCAAAATAACAATCAATCCACCAATAATTTCATACCTGTCCGGCCTTTTTTTATCAACTAACAACCCCCAAATGATTGCCATTGCCAAATATCCGCCATATGCCGCATACACCCTGCCAAAATTAGACGGCTGAAGCGTCGGGATTACACCATACAAGAAAAGCACAAGGCCGCCAATCAAACCAAAAACTGGTTTTCTCTTTTCCCTCAACCAATGCCAAATCAAATATCCACCACCTATCTCTGCAATTGCCGCAACTGAAAATAGTGCAAACGTAAATGCAAACAGAACAAAACTATTGCAATTAGGCTGATGAGCTAATTCCAATTTTATCATCTTTTGGTTTTCTTGGGCAATAGAATATTATAATGATCCCAATACTAGCAACTACTGTTCCCAAAATGTCAAAAGTATCTGGAATGATCCCTTCAAAAAAGAAACCCCAAGACAAAGCCATGACAATGAAAATTCCGCCATATGCAGCATAAATTCTATGGAAATACGATTTTTGAAAGGTAGGCACAACACCATATAAAAAAAGCACTAAGCCGCCAAATGCCCCGAAAATCCAACCATAATCTTCCCTAAGCAATAGCCAAATCAGGTAACCGCCACCTATCTCACACAATCCAGCAAGAAAAAACAAGAAGAGCGAATGTAGTATCTCCTTATACCGTATTGCCAAACAATAAATATTAATAAAACTTGAATAAATAGCCATTTGTTTCGATGACCATTTTATCAGCGATTGCAACAAATCAATTACGGATTCTTTTAGTTCAGGTCCATTGGTTGCCAGTTGGCATTCCCTTCCCGGTTGAATTTCGTTAAGGCCCACCTATGCACAATTCCATTTTTTCTTGTTCTGTTAGCCCTATCGCAAAGGGTTTTGCTGCTAAAGCCCTCTTTGTATTCTTATGATTTTTTGGAATTTTTTATTTAAATGCCCGCCTATAAGAAGAACCGCACAATGGCACCAGGATTTAGGGCATCCCCTTTTTACCATTAGTTTTCTCATTTGAGACTTTTCATATCCCATTAAGTCATCAGCATCATATACCCTTTAAGGTTGCAAAGATCATCATCATCATCTGTAATTACTGGTGACTTTTGGGGCCGTGCAAAACAAAAATATACAAATAGTTGCATAACTTTTTCTATGCCTAATTCATTCAAAACCTATATCTATGTGGGGCAAATGATTTCTCGAATTCGCCTTTAGAGCATAAAGTAATCTGTTTTTTAGCCGATAACGTTATGATACCAGGCCATAATTATCACATTTAGTAACAAAACAAATAGACACGCTAGAGTGGTAAAACAAAAGCCAAATCCCAAAAAGGATTAATTTTATCATAGGCACCACTCTTTAGCTATTTAGCATACTAGGTGCAAAGAGATGGCATAACAAAATACTAGGGCTTTGCTTTTTTAGTATTGTTATTTTCTTAATCTAATTGAGAAAGGTAGAAACTTTCATCCAGAGACCATAAAATAAACATTCTGGAGCCATATCAAATTTGTTGTCATATATTGGCATATGCCTCTGATATCTTGGGTTTTATGTTATCCATTTCTTGCATATCTTTAACTATATGCTCCACAGGCTGTTCCTTTCTGCTTCTTCTTGTAGAAACTATCAAACCATCTTTCCTTGTCTGTATATCCAAAAAATACCTAAAAGTTAACGATTTTGCATACACGACTCGATGAGGACGGACTTCTTCAACCACATTTTCACCCAATGACTTTACAAATTTTCGTAAATGCAACAACAAGGTCTTTGTTTGGCCATCTAAACCATCCAGGTGGCTTTCAAATGGAATTGAGGATTTGTCTGAAAAAAGTCCAAATTTACCCATGTGATGAGTTATTGTAGGTTCAGGTCTTATACGTTTGTATTAATGTAACAGATTTTAATTTTTTTAGAAAATATATTATAGTAACTTGTAGTTTGATGATCAAGCACATTGAAAACAAAATGCATAAATCGAGTCTGACACGGGACCCAAAGAACTACTGTTATCATAATTATCTTTTAGTCAACATGGTAATCCAAGTTTAATGTTGCATTAATAATAAAAACCACTGCTGCATCACAACAACATCGTTGATTTACACAATACATATTTTATGTATCAATAATTCCAATCTCCAGTTATTCCATTCCACCATGAGCGATAGGGTTTGGCATCCTTGTTGATTTCCTCTCTTATTCTTAATTCTATAGAATAAAACGTGTTTTCCATGGCATCGTATCCCCCATCTGCATGCAACTCGTTGCCAATTTCCTGTACACGCTGTTTCTTTACTTCAAAATCAGAGGCATTGGGGTTTTGTATGCAATAGGCAAACAAATCATACAGCTCCTCTTCTAAATAGGCATCCAATTGATAATGTTCTGATATTTACCTATATTTTATTATTAGCATAATTTATCCATTCAATATCAATCATATTAATCGGTAATTTGTTTTAACGCCTTTTTGCCCAATATTATTTTTTATTCATATGTTGTAAATCATTAATTTTTGCTTGCTTCCCATTTTCACAAATCAGTCCTTTCTCTACAATTGCGAGATTGTGACAAATCAACAAAATTAACAAGTTCTTCAGGTCCCTAGCAAAACAAAATATCAAAGTCAAATATACGACTCATTGCAAATTGATATTTTCTAAAGAAACTCTAACAGTATGGCATCATTTAGCATATCGTTAAATCATAGACACTATATGTTTTATTTGGCCTTTTTCATCAATATGCAAAAAGAATACTTCAAATGTAATAAAGTTAATAGTTTCACTTATGTCAAAATATATGCAGGTTTGAATTTAACTTTTAAAAATATAACACAAAAAAAATTATGTAGCCGAAATAAAAAATAAAAAATTTATTGGCCTGGTATCAGATTGCCTAACATATCGCCAACGCCGCCAGCGCCACCGGCAGTATTATTCCCGCCTGTAGCACTAGTTGCGTTTTGTCCGGCTTGGCCTGCTGTACTGGTCATGTTTTGTCCGGCTTGGCCTGCTGATTGTTGGGCTTGTTCTCCTGTTTGTCCGGCTTGTTCTCCTGTATTATTTGCTGCTTGGCCTGCGCCCCCTGTAAGCTCTTTAATTGGGCCAGTAATTTGATCCAAGATATTTTGTGCATTTACATTTGGAACGAATGGTATTAAAAATACCGCGAGTAGTAATACTGTAATGTATTTCATCACACTCTTAGTATATATTATCATTTAAATCTCTTGCGGTATAAACTACTACTATTTATTAAAGCGAACAAAAGTCAAATTATTGCAATCTTATTGCTTTAACTCCAGATGTATTTTCTTACTGTGCTGCCTGTTCTTATACAGGCATCCCAACCCGGTCATTGCAAATGAAAACACACCGCAGCGTATTTTTAGCAATCTATGCTAATGCGGACATAGGATAATAAATCAGTAGCATTTAAGTCCAACTCTTGCAGCACAGCTTGACCATAACGGCAATCACACACCCAATCATCCATTGCCACACGGTTGTTTAATGTCTTGGTTTCTTACAGTTTTTATTTTTATCCATTATAATCATGAATACCCCAAAACTTTCTTTAATGCCCAACAGCACATTTGACAATAAAAAAATGCCTAAACCAAGGCGGCTTTGCAATAACCAAAACATCAAAAGATGCAGTAAAACAATATTATAAAATAAAGGTCCCCCGAGGTATGTCAATATGATGATAGGCCACATATTGAATTAAATCATATTAAATCAGATTGAATTAACAAAATGCTACAGATTCACTTTTGGCGAAAAAGCTTTACAGCCTTTATGCTCAAGTTTATTGATACCAAAAATATTACCCATGCTACAAGTGAACCAATCATCGATGCTTGGTATGGTTCAACTAAACGCAGCTGAAGTAACTCATAATGGATGGATATCTTTGCAAAAGAGAATATCACCTCTGAAATGGAAAACGCAGTGATTAATTTCTTGATATCAGCCTTTATCTTCCCATGATCTTTCTCTCCTGTAGAAGGATCAACATATCTTTTTTTATTATCCATGTAAAATAACAATGCGAAAAGCGGAATGTATATCCCGTATTCTATTGACAGCGTAACCAGTGAATTAGCAAGGTTGTTGGCATCATATTGTGTGTATAGCTGAGTGAATAGTGCGCCCCCAAAGAAGGCAAATATTCCAGAAATAATAATATTCTTATTGAAGAGAATATAGTTTCTGTACTTTTTGTAAAGTCTTTCCATGTCCATTTTTATGCGGCCAATGTAACATACCCACGGTGCAATGTAAATATCTAATTGAGATGTTAAAGACATTATTTGACCCTGATTTTTTGTTTTGATAATGGCGCGATAGTCTATGGATCAATCAGGAAAAATGGAAAATGAATGGCCTGTGGCTGTAATTGAGCATAAAAAGAATAAAACGCCATATTTTCCAAAAATCAAACAGACAGGATCATACAATTTTGGTTATCTATGCCGGATTTCTCGTGCCAAAGTCAGTTTCAAAATCAGGATTCCTGCATAGTAAGGGACATTAAAAAGGGCAGATAATGCAGCTATCTGTACACTAAAGAACTGTTGGGCAAATACCACTACCAGCATGTTATTTACCCAGGTCATTGCAATGAATGCTGAAATCCTGCCCTGTTTGTCAAGGCCCATTAATCGTGCGAAAGTATACCCTACAAAACCATATACGCAAAACAGCAAAAATGCAATTAGAACATTATTCATTACAAATGCAATGTCAAAAAAGAAATAATGAGAGTATTTTGCAAATACCCCGAAATTCATTAAAAATATGAAAACAATGGAAAAAATCAAGGACTTTTTGTCCAGCATTTGTGCTGTTGCATACGCATATTTTTTCATAATATGACTTGCTGCTAAAGGGACAAGTAACGCTCCTGATAATAGAAGCACCATATCAAGTATAGGAATTGAAAATTGGCTTTTAAACAACAGGTATACCAAAGCAGGCAAGATAAACGGGACAGCAAATGATGTGGTTATTATCAGCCCTATTATAATAGGCAACTTACTACCCACAAAGTTTGCAACAAATGGTGATCCAAGACCCGTAGAAACACCAGACAATAGGAATATAGACAATATGGCATCTGTAGAAGGTTTTGGATATACAGCATAATTCATGATAAAATACAGCCCTAATGGGATAACGCCCAGCTTTACTATTGTCAATATCAACAGGTTCTTTGGGCTGGCGAATATAGGCACCAGGTCAGTGACATCCAACCGAATTAAATTAAAAAACAACAACAGCCCAAGCCACAATAGCAAATAAGGTTCAAATATAATTCCAACTGAAGGGAACATTATACCCCCTGTCATCGAAAGCAAAATTACAATGGATAGGATATAGAACGTGTTATTGTTGGAATTTTTAGTCACCATTATATATATCAGAATTTAGGGACAATCAAACAATATATTGTTTATTGGCGTCTCATCGGCTTTTGAGGCAAAGGTAATCTAAAGACACGCCATCAAATTTAGCGCAATATGAACTAATTCTACAGTAACACATTCAAGTTACCTGTATAGGATAACAAAATATCATATGGGTGTTTTTAATTATAGTTAGGCCCTTTTTGCCATAATTCAATAGGCTTATTAAAAAGGATTTCTAAAAACTCATAGATGGTCTTTTTTTATATTCCAGCATAAACAAACCTTCAGGTTGTTTTTCCGAGACAATAGCGGCTCGTATTGCGAGGTAAAATAATTATCTTCTTCCAGGCAAGTCATGCAGAGAACTATAATGATTGGCTTTGCATGGCATCAAAAGAAAGACCCAATAGATAATGGGAATTATAGTGCAACCAGTCCCGGTTTGGAGTGCAGTTGATCATGTTCCTTTATTCTTTTAGCCATTGATTGGTAAATATCCATACATAACCACTTTACTGTAAAAAAGACCACTTAGAAATTAAAAATACTTTCGGTATGCATCCTTATGAAATACACCAATGATGTTGCAATTTCAACAAAAACAAATCATCATGGCATCGATTTCGCAACATTTGCTCTGACTAATACTCATTGCCCATTCTAATGATCTTGCAATTCTTGCAATAATATTCGCCATTATTAATCACCTCTAACTTGCCGTGACACTTGTAGCAATCAAGGCGCTGTCTTTCTACTAATTTTCTTTTTACCATGTTGATTGCAAACGGAATGATAAAGGTAGTCAAGAGATAGGCTAGTAATCGCATTAGTAGCCCATTGCCAAAACCACCATGGTTTCCAGGTTTTCTCATACCCATTACTGCACCTTTATTGAATATATATTATGCTTGGAATAATAAATGGCATTTTCAATACTTAATTAGGAATAAAAGACAATCATAATAACGAGAGCATTCATTTACTAATTTCGAAAAGTAGTTTTAGCCCACCATAAGCAATTATTACGGTAGATGACAAAATCAAGCGCCATTCACGGTAAAGACCTCATCCACTTTGTTATTCAGCGGTTACAGAAGTTCCTCAAATCTTTTCATGTTTGCAAATTAAGGACTACAACACAAAATGACAATAACAATAATGATACAGATATCCAGCATTGTGTGCAATTTGCGTATGATGATGGCATATGCCCAAGTTTTTCTCCCCAGATCGGGTTTAAAATGAAGTTTTTTACCATACCCCACCTCTAGGTTAGATCCACAAAAACATTTGCAGGAATGCCATTTGATCGCAAACCTATCCTAATTTTCCCATGATTATACTCTATGTCTCCAATACTATCTTTTAGCCCTCTTGATGCAAAATGTAAACGGTTACTTTTTAGGTTTATTTTATATGTCCCATCACTTACATTATGCATTCCAGATACAAACTGGATATTCCCTTCATTCACTAATTCGTATAACTCTCTACAAACAGGTTTTATGATTTCCCATGTTTCCTTTTCAGTTAGATCTCTGTTCAATACTATAGGCATGTTTTTCTTGTTTTTATTGTTAAGCATATTATCATGTACTGGTTGAAATTAAAGGCAACATCGATTTCGTTTCTCTGTATACGCTTTATCCATTATATTTAATGGTGCTTCCAAATCGTTAAATAAAATGACAAACCAATGTCCTTTATTTTGGTTTTCATCACCGTAATAACAAAACCATCAAACGAATGATTCAATAGCGTTATTTTTAAGAAAAATAATCTTGTTTACGGTTTATAGAAACTTGCTCTCTATTATCTGTTAACTTTTATCGACGGCTTTATCAAGATGTCATTTTTTTTAGATATGTTCTTTTTCCTGTGAACGGCATATTTTGAAATAAGATGCATTTCATCCTTAAAACCCGTGTAATTCCAATAGGATTTGTTAACAACAGTCGATATAACAAACCAAGCAATACTGTTAACCACTATAGAAAATAAGAACCCATAGTAATATGTAGCAATAATACCGGTTATGGTCTCCCCCTATGAGATAGGGCAATTGACGCTTTAAGGTTGATTTTAGTATGGCCTCCAAGATAATACCATTTACACATAGCCAACATAGTCTATAGGCATACTAAAAATTGCAGGTTTTTTTTGCAAAACACAATTCAGCAGACAGGATATCCAAAAAGAAAACACAAATTCCTGGGAGGAGTCGACAATACCAAACAAAACTCACTTGAACTGAATAATGTGTCTATTGCCTAAAACCACTAAAACAAGTTGTTTAATTCCCATTACAACTAATTATTAGGTTATATAATATTGAGTTTCATTCAAACAACACCCCCAAATATTATTCAAATCAAATGATCCCGGTCAGCATGTTTTGGTTTATTTTAGACACATAAACAGAATACAGGGTGTTGCACAAATGCTAAGTCCCATGAAATTCAATCAATCCAATTGGATATCAACAACAGCCGTATTTATATAATCAAAATCAAGTAAATTGTATGAGAGAAAAGGAAAGGAGATAGTAAAAGCAAATCTTCAAGAGGTAATTTCAGATTTACAAAAGGCATATGCAGATGAGTGGCTAGCGCACTACCAATACTGGCTGACTGCCCAGTGGATAAGAGGAATGGATGCAGATACAGTAAAACAAATTCTCATAAAACAATCAGCTGATGAGCTACTACACGCGAAAGACTTGCAAACAGAATAATACAGTTAGGCGGAACTCCAATAATGCAGTTTGATAAACTGATTCAAAATTCAGCATGCGGCTATAAGGCACCACCTTCCGATCCATCCAATATAAAGCAAGTAATACAAGATGTGTTAGATGCTGAGGCATGTGCCATCGGAGCATACAGTAAGTTGAGTGAAAAGTACAGAATGACAGATGTTGTAACCCATGAGATATTTGAGGAATTATTAGAGGATGAAGTATCTGATGAGGAGCAATGGGAAAACCTAGGATCAAATTTGTAATCAATTTTATATTTTTTCCGTATGTTCCAAATTAATTCATGGTGGTTTTATCAAATAATAATCACATAAACTCCAAAAAAATTAGGCATAATTTTTGTTATTCAGATAACGACGGAGAGGAAAAAGGGAAAAAAGTGGATGCAAAAAAAAACTAGCCTATCACCGCCAACAGTTTGGGATCGTTATAGTATCAAGTCCTTACAGTCATCAACCTAATGATTGAACGGTATTGATCGGGGGGGAAAACCCATTATTTAGTGCAACTCCAAAATGTAAGTTAAAGCGCAAGTTTAACTATTGGAATTATAAATAATATGGTTAGAAAACCACCTATCAGCCATGCAGTAGGATAGCCAAAATATAACACAATCATGGAGAAAACAAATGGAACCCAAAAGGCCCCAAACAAAGACAGACCATTAACAAAACTTACAGCAAGAGTTTCATAATGACGTTGGTCCAGTTTTATTATTGCTATTTCCCTTGCTTTTGTGTATGGGACAACAAAACCCCCTGAAATAAAAATTCCTATCATTATGATTGAAAGAACTATGACATAGATATTTTCTAAAGAAAATAATGCGATATTAGCTGAAACAACAACACCACATGCAATTAGCAATATTATTCCAAGATTGCGGTTACGCCTTTTTGTTGTTTTATCGTAAATCCGACCAAATATTGGGGCAAATACAACGTTAAACACCATTGCAAGACCAGCAACCATACCGGCAAAGTACGGGTTTACATGCAAATCATTTTTTAAATAGAGAACAACAAATGTAGAGACTAGGTTCCAGCCTATTTGTATTCCAAGTAATGAAAGGCCTACAATGATCATTTGTTTGTTGATTAAGACCCGTCTTAAATCTGAGAGTTTTATTTTAAAATCCGATTGTTGTGTCCTATGTTCTTTATCGTTTGTCCTTAATTTAAAACCATTATGCAAAGGGTGTTGTAGACGCCCATCATCCTTCTTATCCCCATCATGTTGTTGCTGTTGTTGTCTTTTTTGTTTCAATCCATAAATTAAAAATAATCCAGTCATAATCCCTAACATACCGCTAACTATCAAACTTGCCCTCCAACCAACATTTTGCGCAATTACTATCCAACCAAACATTCCAATTATCCCCCCTAATGAGTGAGCAGAGTTTAGTATACCGACCCCAAGACCATCCGAACCTTTGCCCAAATAAGCAGAAATCAAAATGACACTTGGTCCAAAGAAAAAGGCCATTCCAACCCCCACAAGAAACCGTAGAACTGCTATTTGGAATAACTCTGTTGCAAGTCCAGAGAGGAGAGATGATATGGATAACATAATTATTCCGAACGCTGCAATTTTTTTTGGGTCATATTTTGCAGCAAGTATTCCAGCAGGAACCTGAAAGATACCTATACCCAAAAGAAAACTGGCTGTAACTAATCCTAGCATAGAGACATCTTGCCTAAAATCAATTAAAATCAGATAAAATATGGAAGAGATATTAAACCAATTTATTGCATAAAGCACTCTTGCAAATATCAAAGATAGAACAGGAGCAGAAAGGGATCTGGTAAGAAATGACACTTTAGAAAATAAAAGTACTTTAAATGCATTATTATTGTTATGTTCCAGTTCATATAGGAAATTGTTTTAAATACTCAAGGCGAGATTAGATTTTGCCCCTCATTATCCCAGTATAGGGCGTCAGTATTGTAATTATAGCGCAATCTTACATAAGTATAGCAATAAGGAAAACACAACATAAGGGAAGCCATTTGATTAAAGATCCTTTTAGGTTTCAACTTTTAGTTTTCCCGTATGAGATAAAGATCCCCAGATTACAAAGATATAATAACCAAAAAGTTCATTATTATACAAGATATTTACCAAAATGACCACTGCAAAAGAACAATTATTGTTGAATCCATGCCATGAGCAATAACAGAGTAGAAAATATCAATGCAAAAGTAATGGGAGTATCAAAAACAGCTTTTCCTAAAACACCACAAACACTTATTCCAGCAATATCACTTTTACAATTCCCATTCACCCTGAAGGAAGATCAAATTGCCGCAGTTGATGCATGGATTGACAACAATTTTAGAGGAACCGTATTATACAGCACTGGAACAGGTAAGACAGAAATAGCGTTTGAATGCGCTAAACGGTTTTTAGGCTATATCAAATCATCAGTTTCTTCATATTATAATAGTAACAGGGGTGAAACAAAAAACAGTGTATCAATGCTAAACAAGTTAACCCCTGTTGAAGGTTTCACCCAATCAAATGAAACAGAGGAGGCCAAGTCTGCAAAGAATGATAATCATCATCCAAAAAATGTCCACTATTCTTTCTTTAACATTTTGTTTCTTGTTCCCCGGATTTCATTGATTGACCAAACCATCAGTAGGCTACTCTCATATGGTATTCAGAAAGAGAAAGTTGGCGCATATTTTGGCGAACGAAAAGAGACAAGGGAGATAATGATAAGTACGTATCAGAGCGTAATAAGGAATCTTAATTTAATCAGACGTTCAAATATGGTAATATTTGACGAGGTGCATTTAATTAGAGATACAGCAAAATCATTTAGCAAAATTTTTGATACGGTAGTTGAAGATCCTAAAAAAGCCATACTAGGGCTCACTGCCACCCTAAATGAATCCGACTTTAAAAACAGCACTATTTTAGCAGTGTTACCGCCTGTAAAAAGATATTCCATAAGAGAGGCAGTCAGTGATAGAAGGCTTGCAAAACCAGTAGTCATTCCCATTAAAGTAAACCTTACCGAAAAGGAATCAAAAGAGTATGATGTATTCACCTCCAAAATAAAGAACATCTCAAATAGATTCAAAAGGTATGATGTCAACTCAATGACAGAGTTATTGAAAAAGGGAGGATTTGCAAGCGGAATGGCAAAGGCATGGTTTTCCAATGTGAGAAAGAGAAAACTATTGCTAAGCTATGCGGAAAATAAGCTATCCGCAGCAGCAGACATAGTATCAAAAAAATTTCCTGGTGAAAAAATCATGGTTTTTAGCGAAACAATAGAATCTATTGAAAGATTAAGAGACATTTTAAAACCTCAGGGGATAAATGCAAAGATTATTGACGCCAAGGTAAAAACTCTAGAAAGACAAAAGATACTCAATAAATGGGGTAGCGACTTTAACGTACTTTTGTCATTGCACACCCTGGAAATAGGGTATAATGTCCCTCAGGTAAGAATAGAGATAATTATGGCAACCACCTCAAATATCAATCAAATAATTCAAAGAATAGGCAGAGTACTGAGAAAACATGAGGGGAAAGATGTTGCACTAATCTATGTGATTTATGTTTCCGATACTAAGGATGATAATGTTATTGAAGTGGTAAAAAAGGCAATAGAAAGCGGCTCAGACATTGAAAATCATGCAGTTAAAGGAAAAGAACAGTTAAGAAAAGCGGCAGGCCAATATAAATCAAAAGTTCCAAAAGACAAATCAGGTTCAACAAAGGTAAAAAAAGACTTTATTGGAAATGAAGGCTTTGAGAAAAGGGTTGAAAAAGCATATAGCATAGTGGAATCCAAGCTTTTAGAACCCAACATACTGGAACATACAGAAGAAAGAGCAAACGAAGCGCAAGATGACAACAGCCAAAAGACAAAGACAAAAACCTACATAATCAGAAGTAGAAGCGACAAAGACAAACTCTACAAAGTTGATATAGAAAACAAAACATGCACGTGTGCAGATTTTACATTCAGACACGTAAAATGTAAGCACATTATCGCAACAGAATTTATATCGCGATAGGGTAAGACCACAAAATACACCATTTTCATGCAAAATCCCTTATAGTAAATAATAGATAAATTCCACTTAAATCAGGTCAACAGAGAGAACCCTCACCCGTAATTAAATAAAAACCGGCTATGGCGTCACGATAAAAGTAAAAATAGAGAGGCATCACTCATGGGCACCAGTCATAGAAACGTCATCTAGGTCATATGCTAGTAAGATAAACCGGATTATAGAATCCATTAAAGAAAACACGAGTAATGCTCTTTATTCTAATAACCCAACGCATATCACACCTTCAGTTTCCAGGTATCCTAATATGCCTAGCATCCTTATCATTATTCAATTACAATAATGAACCGAAGATAAATAAACGGAGGTAAAAAGATCCGCTGCCACTATAGAAATAGGTCCATACAGAAGTTGTAGAGGTTGTTACTGCCAATATTGCTTCTTATCTCAATCCGCGCTTTGATTCTTCTTCATTAGTAGCATCTTTTTGTTTTACATACTCCTTCTGATGAGTTCTTTGAGTTGGAGCAACTTTAGAGTCGAATCTGTGGTCTCCAGACAGGTCGGTAAGAGTGTTTTTACTGTAACCAGAGTATGAATCTGCAATTACGCCTTCATTGCGGGATTTCAACTCCTCTACTACATAGTCCTTGATATCAACAGAACGAATGGTATTGTTGTTTGTCTTTTCTTCCAATTTTTTATGTATTGATTTAGCAATATCTTTTGCCATCACAAATGGAGTTCCCGAACGACTGACACCTCTGGCAAGTTTATCTTCATCAAAGGCTTCACTACGACCATTTCGTTTTTCTACGCTAATCTTTACTTGTTCTTGACTATCATCATTCATTTAAATTCAATTATAGTACATTATTCTAATATATTATTTTAATTGCCTTTGACAAGTCCATTTCGCCAATCAATCATATCAATAGATCATGATTTTACAACGACCATATTTACGAATTAAGTGGAGCATAATATTCCAACTTTTAAAATTCAAGTACGCATTATTCAAAAATGTCTATAATCTTTAATGCCCATTTATTTTGAAATGACTGATGTTGACGACTCTGTAAAGAAAATGAAAAACACTGAACAGGACTCTAAAGCAAAGGCAGAAACTACAGTAGATCATGCAGAAGGAAAACCAAGTTCATAGACACTAAACAAGGCAAAAACAAAGATAAAAGACGCTCTGACATGATATTACTAAAACATTACTTAAATATTTTTTTTGGTTATTGGATTGAATTTTAATAGTTATGATAAGGTTTATGATCCATAACCTGAATAAAAGACATCAAATAATGACAAAATACATCTATTATATATAAAATAATGCTACAGTGACATGTACAATGAAAAATAATTTTATTTTAGCTATTGTTACTGTATCAGCATTTCTTGTTGCAGCAATGATATCAGGTATTGTGTCTAATGCTATTGCGCAACAAAACGCAACAACCGGACAACAAAACGCAACAGGAATTGCGAATACTAATAACGGCGGGGTTTCAGATCCAATCCTCGGTGCCGGAGCAGTTGGTAGAGAAGGAACAGATATTGGAGCAATTGGTAGCGAAGAAACACCTAGTGGCAACAATGCCGGTAGTGAAAGTGAGGGTACTAGAGGTAACACAGGTGGCATTGGCGGTGGCTTAGGCTTTGGCAATGGCAGTGGTTCAGGCCAAGGTTCTGGAGCAGATACCTCTGGCGGCGGTGCAGGCGGATACTAAATTATACCACTGCCACTGGATAAACAAAAACACGAATTAATCATTATCTATTTTTAAGAATTCCTTTTTATCCATTACATTCAGTCGCTTTAAAAAGATTTTAGTTTTGTTATTTTGCTTCAAGTAAAATAAAAAAATTGGCAGTTGGAAATCAATATACTAACCCAGCAGCCATAGTTATATCCGAGACATTTTTATAAGATCTTTCTTCTAATTTTTCTAATGCCGATAGAATTTCACCCTTATTCTGATCATCAGAAGATCTTTGTCTTACAAACTCAATTATCTTACTCTTCTCGGCCGGAAAATCCATGTCCTTTAGGATCTGTCCTATATTAGCAACCTTCGAATAGCTTTCAACGCTAACCTCTTTTCTTTGCCCTTCCACTGCATTCTGTTCGCTTATGACCTTTCCTGTTTGTCCTTGAGTATCATTCTCTTTGGGTATTTGATCAAGGTTTTCTCTTTTGTTTGATTCTTCCATATTGGAATGATAGACCACACTCTATTTAAAAAGTATGAAATTAACATTCAAAGAAAGCAATAAATCATCGGATTCCCCACAACAAACAAAAGTAATCTAAACACTGAATTAGTGATCATTAGAATATTTTCCACATTTGACCGTTAAACTATAATAACACAACCAGTAACCTACAAGAGCAATTGCATCTTAAATAAATTTTTGGCCATCAATACTTATTAAAACTTTTTCTTTTTTATGGTTTTTTCCATCAATAGTTGTTAAATAAGCCGATAATTGTACAGTCAAAAATAATAAATGAGTTTGTTATTATAGTTTGTTTATCAGTATTTGATATGGATACTGAAACAGAAAAATCAAGTCAAATTCCAAATGAGCAAAACAGCGGTCAGGCAGAAAAAATCGCCAATGAACAAGAGAATGTCCCAGGACAAAGAAAAGAGGTCGATGTCAAAGATTACCCATCTGCTGCAGCATTAGCAAATCTATTGAAAGATGTTGATTTTCCTGCAGACAAAAACACAATAATAAATTCCATTAATCAAAGTGAGACCAACAACAAAAACATAGTAGGATTATTAGAAAAAATAGAAGACAAGCAATACAACAATACAACCGAAGTCGTTAGCGCAACAGGCATAGTCGATAAACAACAGAATTAATCACCCTTTACCAATTTTTTTAAATGTTTAAGATTGGTTGGTCACACTAGTATCGGCAGACTGTGGCAAATGTAAGAAAATCGAATTAACAAGATCTATATGTGTTAGTAGTAGGGGCAAAAGAGAATGATTTGAAATGCCATATAACCGCCACATTCATGCAAATGAAATGGACTTTGATTGAAGACATGTTTTAATATGCATCGCAAAATTAAACTAAATATCAATCATAAGAGACATTGCAAATACCAGACTAAAATACATTAAAGAAATTTCCAATAAGAAGATAGCAGATCATTGAAGCAACATTAAATGAAGAACGAAATCAATCAATATCAGAGATATGCTAAACAAACAATAATCACAATATTCAATTTTTATAGCCATTGCATTGCATTAAATATTAAATTGAAATGATGCCAATATTATATTCACATCCATACAAAGAAAAATAAACATGCAACGTCATTAGGACCCATTGACAGATATGATAATTGCAGGCCAAAAAAAACTGGGTAATGTTTTTGGTGGTCGTCGTGGTCTCTATCTTTGTTGTCTACTTCCGAAAACTATTTGCGCTACATTAACGCGATTGCAAAAGGCCCAAAACGTTAGCATCGATTACATTGGTCCCTAGCAATTCTATTCCTGTCGGGGCCATGAAAAGTATTCCAAACAAGAACCTCAGCAAAGCAACAATGACAATTATAGCAACTATGACTATTATTATAGTCCACAATGTTCCAAGCATTTTCTCACATTGTGTTCCTCAGCATTGTATATAAGACTAGGTCAAAATAATCAATAATTAAGTTATGTGTTTTTATCAATGACCTTTTTCTCCTCCCCCCCGCACATGATTTGACTCATAGTTTTGGATCAAAGGCCAATTCAAAATCAGCATTTGCAAGTATGGGAATATACTTCACTTGTCTAACCCATACCTACGCCAAGCTCGGCTGCATATGATTTGCCATTCTCTTGCTATTGATTATCTAGGACGTATTAGATATTTCACCTAAAGTATAGAGAACATCATTTCAAATTATCCAGCAAATTTTGCACTGGCAGCGTATTTAGTATATCATTTTTTGTTGCCCATCCACGTCTTGCCTGAGCTATACCGAACTTTAAAAACACAAAGTGAATTTGGTGATGCGCATCAGAGTCAATTACAAGTTTAACATCATTCTCGATGGCCATTTTAATATACTCGTCTTTTAAATCCAATCTATCAAAGTGAGCATCTATTTCTAAAATCGTATGAGTATCTTTTGCAGTTTCTATCAGTTTCGGAATATCAACTGGATATCCATCTCTTTTGTTTATTATTCTTCCAGTGGGATGGAAAATTATGTCTATGTTAGGATTTTTAGCAGCTTCAATAAGCCTATGTGTCTGCATTTCAATTGGCAAAGAAAAGTTAGAATGAATAGTTGCACCAACTATATCCAGTTTATCCAATACGTTATTTGAAATATCCAATGATCCATCCTTTAGAATATTTACCTCTGCTGACGACAGTATGCGAAAAGAGGCACTATTTGGTCTTTGACCATTTTCTTTACTACTAATATTCACAAACTTTTCGCCATTGTATCTATCTAGGAAAAAGTCATCGTTTTTTATTTTGTCATTTAATTCAGTGATTTTATTTGCTTGATCTAGTATCTGTTCTTCGTTTAATCCATTTGTTATTTTTAAGCTTTTTGTATGATCGGTTATTGCAATGTAATCAAGCCCAAACCTCTCTTTCGCATAATACGCCATTTCTTCAATAGTCATTTTGCCATCAGTGTTATTGGTGTGGACTTGAAGATCGCCTTTTAAATCATGATAGCTCAACAGTTGCAGCAATCTTCCCTCCTTTGATTTGTCCGCATTTTTTCGCGCCCTCTTTGCTAATTCTATTTCACCTCTGCTTTCTCTCATTTCTGGAGGTATCCACTCCAAATCTAATTTGTTGTATATTTCCTCTTCAGTCAAACCAGCTATTTTATTTTCTTTTGAGTTGGAGGTAAAAAGGCCCCACTCATTTAACCTAAGACCCTTTGATTGAGCCATCTTTCTTAGGGCTATCCCATGTTCCTTATTTCCAGTAAAATACTGTAATGCTGCACCATAGCTTTCTTCCGGAACTACCAATAAATCAGAGTCAATCCCATTATTTAATTTTACAAATGCTTTGGAAACTCCCCTACTTAATACTTCTTTAACCTCAGGCATATTAACAAATGATTCTATCACTTTTTGAGGAACATTAGACACCACCAGAAAATCCATATCCCCTATAGTTTCCTTCATACGCCGAAAAGAACCAACCGCTATAGATTTTCTAACACCATCCAATTCTGACAGATATCCTTCAATCTGTTTTACTAGTGGATAAACTTCTCCTAAAAGGAATCGACCTTTGCTTTTCCTATACAAATCAATTTTTTTTAGGAGTGCCTCCTCTTTTTTTTGAGAAAAACCGGCAATTGTCCTTATTTTGCCATTTATGGCAGCATCATAAAGATCATCCAAAGTTTTTATCTTTAGCGAATCATAAATCAATCTTAGCGTTTTGGGGCCTATGCCTTCCAAATTTAGAAATTCATCAACATTTATGGGCAATTTGGATTTTAACTGGTTATAATAATTGATTTCACCGGTTTTCATAAATTCCTCAATTTTTGAGGCTATGGCCCTTCCAATTGATGGGATTTTTAGTAGGCCGTCAATGCCTTCATTTCTGTATAGGTTTTCGAGGTTTATTGACAAATTTTCAATCTGATCAGCTGCCCTGTTGTAAGATCTATTTTTAAAATTTATGGCATGATTATCTTTGTCATTTTTGTTATCTGTCTCCATCTCCAAAAGATATGAGATCTTCCGAAGGACATGAGCAACATCTCCATTAGTTTTGTTCATTATTATTATTGCCATTGTTATATTGGTACCAGAATATGGATATTCTTAATTTTACAGCTATTGAAATACTGTATGTGTTATAATGCCTTATTGGCAGCATCAAATATTTTTACCATGTCTAATTCATTAATTTTACCAATCTGCAGGTATTTAAAATAACTATATAGTGTTTTTTAAATTAATGAAGATTTTTCATCATTTCGTTTCCATCCAAATTATCCTACTAAATAAAATAAGAAAAATACAAAATAAAATCAAAAGTTCGCTAGTAATGTTTCAACCTTAATTCAACCCGTTTTTTTCATAGTGCAGTATAAACGGATAAACAAACATCACAACATGTTTTGTAGAAAAGAGACAAAAGAGCAGGGACAAAACTCATATGCCACTGCCACTTCTAATTCCGCCACTGCTGTACTGACAGCAGTATCATCCATATTGTTTATAAAGGCAATCGATAATCACCGCTCTATGCGCCAATTGAATGAAAAAAAGGATTACTTTAGCATCACCAGATTTAAATCACCTCGCAAAAACTCTTTTGCCCCATAAATGGAAAAATAAAATAAGCACCTAGAAGCTTTGACATAAATATAAAATTGCTTAAATCAAAAAGGATTGTTGTTTTTTTTTCAGTTACTTCGATTGTAATTATGGGTTCTCTATTGGCATATTTTGCAATCCGCATAATCACCCCAGATGTAATGGATTACCTATATAGAGACCCCTTGATACAAAATCAAGAAGGAAATAAATTAACAATCAGTCTGTTCGCAGAAGGATTGTCATTTCCCACAAGCATGGAATTTGTTGATAATAACACTATTATTGCGCTTGAGAAAAATGGCGACGTACGTCTAATCTCCGATGGAAAGATACAGAAAGAACCTATTCTCAGTGTTGATGTTGACAATGAAGCAGAACGCGGCTTGCTTGGAATAGCAATACTAAAAAACAATACTAATTCAGGTAACTATAATTTAACCGACAACAACACCATAAATTTTACATCAAGAAACCCCAAGTCTAACCCGGGAGATTCAAATTATTCTGTCTTTTTGTATTTTACTGAAAAAATAAAAGATGCAGCCACCAATAACCACACAACACATAACAGAATCTATGAGTATTCATGGATCAATCATCAGAATCTTACAAATCCTAGACTTGTAATGGACCTGCCAGCAGAATTAGGGCCTTATCACAATGGTGGAAAATTAAAGATAGGCCCCGACAAAAAACTATATGCAGTTATTGGAGACCTTGTAACAATAAACAACACTTTGCAGAATCGTCCAGACGAAAGCAACCGTACCACTGTTCCTAACAATTCCTCAGTCATCATTCGCATTGATTCCTCTAATGTAGCCCCTCCAAAAGACAATCCTTTCTACAAACACTACAATAACGATTCGAATCTTAAATCATTGAGCTACTATTACGCTTACGGTATAAGAAATAGCTTTGGATTTGATTTTGATCCATTGACTGCAAAATTATGGGATACGGAGAACGGCGAAGACAAGTTTGATGAGATCAACATAGTTGAGCCAGGTTTTAACAGCGGATGGTACAGGATAATGGGCCCACTATCTCAACATAACGAGTCCGACATCATATCAAAACTTGTAAAATTCAACGGATCACATTATTCAGACCCTATTTTCAGTTGGTCTAAACCAATAGGCATAACCGATATAGAATTCTTCAAATCTTCAAAATTTGGCAAGGAATTTGAGAACAATGTGTTTGCAGGAGATATTAATAATGGTAACCTGTATTTCTTCAAAGTAAACGCCACTCGATCAGGGATTGATACCGGCAAGTTTGGTGACAATAAAGGCAGTTCTCTTGATGACAGGGTAGTGGATAACAACGCGGAATTAGAAAGGGTTGTTTTTGCAAAAGGCTTTGATGGAAGAATAACCGATATAGAAACCGGTAATGATGGCTATCTGTATGTTTTAACATATTTTGACGGTAGGATATACAGAATATCCTAATTTAGCAATTTTACAAGTAGGCCAACCAAAACATAATTTCAAAATAGGGCACAGGTAGTTAACCTTAAATTATAAAATAGGAACATAAATCGTTTAAAATATCTCGCATACATAATATGTCATCATCTGCATTTTAACGGCTAATTTTTAAAAAAGATAATAGCACTTATTTGATTTTGATTTATAAAGCCAGTATTTTGTTTTTATAGTTTTAGACCATTAATTTTTTAGGATTTAGTAATTTAGCAAAATACGTATTTTATTAGATAAAGATTATCAGATCAATTGAGTTAAGTTGCTTCATACAGATTCTCCACCTACGTGCTATCAAATAACGAGTCTCTCTTTTCACTGTACACTAACATAATACCTTAAAATTTATTCTAAAATACAATGGGTACAAAATCGAAGAATCAAACAAATTGTATTATATAATAGCAAATTATTTTTAATTTAGCGATACAATTTAACCATTATAAAAATATGATATGAGTTGTAACATCCACAAGACTACCCCCCATTTTTTCTAAAATCATATGATGACTTGACATGGTTCCACCACTTGCCATAATATTTAAAAAATATAAGACAATTATAAAAGACACCACTATAGCAAATAAAATAATAAATCTGGATTTTCTGCTTGAAAAGACACCTCTACCGGCCTTTTTAATGGCGGGCTCCCTTTTGTCATGAAGCAAATCTTTCTTCCTCTCTGCATATTTAGATGAATTAAGTATAGGTATCCTTTTCAGAATTTTTCCATTAGAAATGGATTTTTGCACTTCATACAAAATCGCATTTTTTCCTTCTTTGGATTTTTCGTTAAAAATCTTCAATGCGTCCAAGTAATTGGCCCTCTCTTGACTAGAGGTTCTTTGAAATTTATTATTCCAATCTATTACCCATACTTTTTCAATACTAGACGCATCATCATCTGGATAAAAATTTATATCATCATTGTTTTTATCACTGCTTTCTGGCATTATCTTTTACCTGATCAT
>JADDOW010000033.1:28898-40034 GCA_016782225.1 Nitrososphaeraceae archaeon | reverse complement strand
TACTGCGGGGTGGATGCTTTACAACCTCTGCCAAACAAATCAGAAATAGCTATAGAAATTATTTCAAACCTCATGAGCGAATTCTTTTTGCGGGTTTTAGGTGTGCGAAAGATTGTTAAGATTGGCTTATGGTGGTTCGCGAAATTTCAATTTCAAATAAAGAAAAAAAAATATCAAATCATCTTTTGTTTTTTGCGTTCAATCTATGTTTGGTGGTTTTTTACCTAGATCAATATGGTGGCCTTTTTGTTTTCTGATTGTTTCAGAAAACCCTATTCTATGGTCTTTGTATCTATTTAGTCATTAACGCTGTTTTTGTTTCTACTGCAACTTCGATGACCATCAATAGCCCAAAAAAAGATCACAATTATGATTTCTATGGTTTTTTATCTGAGGCAACTTTCAGTTAATGACGATGACGTCGATGGTTAGCTGATTCAATCTTTCTTAAAAGTTAGCATAACTTATATTTTAGATACGTCAAAAGCCTTGATATGGCAAAAGGTTCCAGAAGGGGAGGCAGGGTTCGTGATAAATGGAGAGATAAGCAATGGATAATAGTGAATGCTCCACCTGCATTTGAACAGGTTCCACTAAATTATATACCTATTTCTGATATTAATAATGCTAAAGGACGGGTTATTGAAAACACCTTATATGATGTCCTCAAACAAGATCCAACTCAACATCAAACTAAGATTTTTGTTCAGATTGATAAAATTAATTCTGGAATAGCTACCACTATTTTTAAAGGACATGAGTATGCTAAAGAGTTCTTAAGAAGTCTCATAAGACGTGGAAGTTCAATGATAAATTATGTTGATGAGTACACTACAGCGGATGGATATGTATTTAGGGTTTCAGCAACCGCTTTCAGTCAAAGGAGAATAAACTCATCCAAACAACATGAAATAAGGCTGACAATGGATAATGTTTTAAAGGAAAGAATACCTCAACTTTCCCTAAATGAGTTCATAAAAGAGGTCACTATGGGAAACATGGGCTCTAGCTTGATGGATATCTCAAAGAAAATAGCCATGATTAGGCATGTAGGCATACGAAAAACCAAACTGATTTCTTCTCCGATTCAAAAAGAAGGTGATCTTTCAGGTGCTGATGCTGAAGGCATTGTGGATGATACTGAATTGAATGATGCTGAAGATGTTGGGGAGGACATTGGGGATACCACCACCACCACAACCTCTACAGCCAATGCCGAAGATAAACCCGAAAACATTTAGTTTAATATTATTATTTCTAAATTGTATTCTTCTTTAGAGATATCCGTTTTAATTCACGCAACAGAGAATGAAAATAGGGTAATAAGCACTATTTTTGACTTTATAGAACAGCCTAGAGAATTAGTTAATGTGGAGACTCTGAAAACAGATGGCCATTGGAAAAATCCTATCCTTAGGTATAGGATATCTTTAAACGTGGATGTTGACAAAATCTTTGACAAGATGTTTAAAAATCTGGTAGAGTCCTATGGTGAGGATGATGTGAAAAAATATGTTGAAAACAATACCGATAGAAAAAGAGTTTTTTATGCTAGACTGGATAAGCAGAAACTTTGCCTTGGAAAGACCATTCTTTCTGACAGGGATTCTGTTCGCTTAGTCTTTAAGAAACCTAGTAAATTCAAACCATGAACTAAAGATGATGATGGCGATAATCAAAGCAATAGACTTAAACATAAATCTGTTTTACTCTGAAAACCTGGAAAATTTTTTAAAGAACTTTTTTGGAATTGATGTTTTGGGAATGCGTTTTGATGGTGATTCCTATACTGCAGTTAAAAAAAAAGACAACATTGTCGAAAGGAGAAATAACGGATCTCCTAAACGCCCAAAAACTGGCGAAAGCAAAAACGATGGTTTTTTTCTCATCGGTTCGGTCTTTAAAGGGAATGCTGATGAAAATTTCTATAATGTTGATGTTTTGACTATTAAAAACCTAAGTAGTATCAAATCCCTTTTGAAAAAATACAACGGTAAAAATATCGGAATAGAGTTTTTGGTATCAGATGTAAAGAATTGTGACAACCATGAATTGGGAAAATGGTTTTATAATATGAAATGGATTTATGAAATGTGCAAAAAATATAATTTCCAATTTATTCTGTCAAGCGGGGCCAACATGTATTGCGAACTAATTTCATCAAAAATTTTTAATATCCTGCTAAAAAAGTTCGATATCGAGAATAAAAAATATTGGAATGACCTCAATATTTGGTTAGAGCGTAAAAAAAGGGCTGGTATATTCTATGACACTAGCTAAAAAAAAATTTCGATATGCATGCATTTATCTGCAAAACAGTGATGGCTCGATTTACTGTAATTTTTTAAGCGATTTTTATAAACGGCTTATTGAACTATGCGGAAGTATCGATTTTCACAAAACAAATGTGCGAATCATTGATGTCGACGCCGTATCCAAAAAGTTTTTGGTAATAAAATGCAAACTGGATTATGTTGACAATGTGTTGTTATCGATGTATTTTACCAATTACCCTATCTTGATTTTACCAATATCTGGAACAATTAAACAATTGAAAAAGAGGGTACACGAATTTTCGATGTACGAGGATTTTCTTATGGGCATCTAAACGTATAAACATAACCTACTTACAATACTTTTAAATCGAGAAACAAATGGTGAACAAAACCTTTTCTAATCCTTTGCCTGATGATTCGGAGAACTGTTTTAGTGCTGGCGGTGATAAAGACATTTCAAGCAAAAACCCTGAATCTGCTGCTGATAAAAAAAAAATCAAAGCCGTGGCATTGCTTTCAGGAGGACTTGACAGCCAGATAGCTGTTCGTATGATGAAAGAGCAAAACATTGAGGTGGAGGCAGTTGCAATCAAAACTCCTTTTTGTGATTTTGATTGTGGAAAAGGTTGTGGTCATAAAGTTATGGAGGTGTCTTCAGATCTTGGCATAAAATTAAAAACCGTATATTTGGGTAAAGAGTACCTGACTATGCTAAAAAACCCAAAACATGGTTATGGTTCTGGGATGAATCCTTGTATTGATTGCAGAAAGATGATGTATGTTGAGGCTAAAAAACATATGAAAACAATCGGCGCAGACTTTCTTATAACCGGGGAAGTATTGCATCAGAGGCCTATGAGCCAAAATTCAAATGCATTATCTGTTATTGAGAAGGAAACAGACATGGAAGGCAAGGTCCTTCGACCCCTCTCCGCTCAGCTTTTGCCCAAAACAGAGCCTGAGAAGGAAGGGTTGGTTAATAGATCTCTTTTAGGTTCAATTCAAGGTCGTTCGAGAAAAGAACAACTTCAATTGGCCAATAGATTTGATATTGCAGACCCGCCAAATTCTGCTGGCGGCTGTTTATTGACAGATCCTCAGTTTGCAGTAAGGATACGCGACCTTATGAAATACTCAGTTGGTGAACCAAGCATCAATGATGTTGAACTGTTAAAACTGGGTCGTCATTTTCGATTCAATGAATATTCAAAATTGATTGTTGGCAGAAACCACGGTGAGAATGAGACTCTATTGTCCCTCTCGATAAAACATGACTATGTAATCCAGGCAGTTGACATACCCGGACCTGTCGCAATACTGAGGATTAGCGATAGACCTGATTTGCGTAAGCATAAAAAATTGTTATTGTCTTCCATAGGCATAACCCTGCGCTATTCTGATACCATGCCTGAAAAAAACTGCGAAGTAAGAGTCACAAACAGGAAAAGCAAAACAAATAAAGTGGTAACAGCTATGCCTTACAGTGTTGTAGAGGCAGAAAAATATAGAATCTGAAAATACTGTATAAAATAACGCATATTGAATTTCGATATTCTTATTAATCATGAACTGTAAATTACTCTATAATACTAAAAAAATGGTGAATAAAACTGAACAATATAAACCAACTTATTTAAAAACCTTTACACTTCGTGACATTAAGGATATCTCTGAAATTAGAAATGATATAGAAAAGCATATGATCCTTATAATCAGAATAACTCCTCTTGCTCAGAGGGATGTGGATGACTTGAGGGTTGTTGTTGAAGACCTTTATAAATGCGTAAATAGTCTTGGGGGCGATATCTCCAGGTTAGGCGAAGAGAGGATAATTATAACCCCGCCAAGTGTTAAAATATGGCACAAGGGCAGTGATACCAATCTGTAAAATGTTTATATAAACAAATCGTCTTTAGTCTCTTGTTTTGGTTTTATTGGTTATAGTATTTTTGAAGCTTCTTGATTTAGTTGGTATTGTGTGGGGATGTTATGTACTTTACTAGAATAGCTGGCAAAATTTTGGGCTTTATGCCTTTCCGAATGGTTTACCAGAATTTTCCTTAGTTTTGGTTTTAACCGCGATATGTATGCGTTTAACTGATTAAAGTCTGAATGCGAGTTAAAGGAATAGATTGTTTCTATTTTGCACCCTATGCTGTATTTGGTATTGTTTATTGATATTTCTTTTTGCCTGTCAATGATGCTTTTACCTACGGTTCCATTCATTTGGCTGCAAATGAAGATTATCATGTTGCTGGGTTTGTGAATCACTTTTTTAAGATAGTCGATTGAATGCAAGCACTGTAGCATAGAAGACGGTAGCAATATGATGCCGGGATCCAAATCTTTTTTTTCGTCAAATATGTCAATTATATTTAGGTTTTTGGATCTAAACGGATTGTAATCCCCAGATACAATGTTTTGATGAACTTCCTTATTCAAAAATTCGGTATAACTTTCGTGGATGGAATTTGCATCTATAATCAATCTGTCAACATGAATTTTACATTTCTCTATTTTCTTTTGCTTTATTAGCTGATCGAGTGTAATTATTAGTTCCTGAGATGTTCCAATCAGCTGTGTTGGAATTAAAACCGTGCTATTGTCTTTAATGGCCACGTTGATACTGCTTATTAGTTTCTCTATAGCGTCTTCTCTGGAGGGAAATGTGTCTTCTCTGCCCCCATTTGTTGCTTCTATTAGTAATGTTTCCACTCTAGGGTAATTCCATGTGGCATTATCCAAATAGCAGCTTTTTCCGAATTTCAAATCACCAGTATATACAAAATTATGGTCACCATTCCCTAAATGAAAATGAAATGATGATGAGCCAAGAATGTGACCGGAGTTATATGGCGTAACTTTGATATCGGGAGAAAGGTCTGTTACTATGTTGTAGTTTAAGTAGATCAGATGAGAATAAACCTCCGCAATTTCTTTTTCACTGTACAGGGCCTTTTCTTTGTATTTCTTTATGTATTCCCTAAAGAGTATATACATTAAGAAAGACGTGGGCTCAGTACAGTACACGGGACCATCGTATCCATATTTGAACAATACAGGGACAAATCCTGTGTGATCAAAATGCGCATGGGACAACACAATGGCGTCTATTTCGGAGGGCTTTACGCCAATGGAATCAAACCTGGGGAACATTAAGAGCGGATCATTGGAATATGTATTCATCCCGCAATCTATCAATATGTTGCTTTCATTTGTGGTTAGGATCATTGAGGATCTACCTATCTCTGCAAATCCTCCCAAAGAGATTAGGCTGGCTTCGACGTTTCGATCCATCTTTTCTCTGAAAATCGTCTCACCTACTCTTTTGTAAAATTGGGTTCTGTTTTCTGAATTTTTATTCGTTATTTTGTTGATTTCCTTCAATAAGGATATGCTTCTTGGGGTTTTCCTGAAATTGAGTTTCCAGCCTGTTTGATTTATCAGTCTGTTTGTTATTTTATCGTCGTTTGAAACTATGTGATTCTTTTTTTTTACAAATACTGTTGCTTCCCCTAGGGCTGGATCAAATAAAATATCTGTAAAACCTGCTTCTTTTGGTATGTGTTTTTCAATAATTTTGGTTGCCTCACTTTCCTTTTTTCTTATCGACTCATCCAGCCTTAAAACAATTCTTTTTTTTATTAAGTTTACTATGTTAGATAACACCTGATTATTGTTCAGTAAAAATTCTGGCTTGTTGGAATAAAGTGCTATTCTTGGGCCTTCGTATTCTATTTTAGTTAGTGAACACTCTTTGGGGAGGTTTTGCAGTATTGTGGTCATTATTGACTGTTTATCCTGGCTATTCTGATTTGGGTTATACGTCCTTGAATGCATTAGTATCACTATTTATTTTCCTTAGAAACAACAACGAGAATTATAATTAAAAGCAAATCACTTCAATATAAAAACCTATTTGTGCATTTTAATTAGAAATCTTTAACATATTTATAACTTGATCTGGATATAATTGTCAGTGATATAGTTGGCATATTCTTTTGATAGTTTAGTTTATTTTTCATCATTGTTAATGTTTATTGCAGCACTAGTGTGTATATTTGTCTACGAGTACTTTACTGCCAGATCATTACCTGCCATTCCAAAGGAATCCACAATTTCTGCAAATCTGAATAAAAAAGGCAGCAGATACAAGCAAAATAAGCAAAAAACTGGTAAATTTGGACAATAGGGAATACCGCAAAAAACTAGATACTCTTGTACTAAATAAATATCAAAAAGAGTCGTTTGATACCTTAACTTCCATCCAGGAAAAATCATATCGCGCTATAATAAGACGACGAAATTCACTTATTGTTGCACCGACGGGTTCTGGAAAAACAGAATCAGCGATAATTCCAGTAATTAGTATGATTTCCTTTGAAAATGGCGGTCAGAACAAAAATGTTGGAATCAAGTGTCTGTACATAACACCTCAACGTTCACTCAATAACGATGTTTTTAGAAGAATCATTAGATATGCAGAATCTGAAAATTTAAGGGTGGACATAAGGCATGGTGACACATCCTATAGCAAACGCAAAAAAATATATGAAAATCCGCCAGATATTTTAATTACCACTCCCGAATCCTTGGCTATAATTTTGGTGAATGAGAAAATGATTCCCCTTTTAAAAACATTGGAATGGGTGATTATTGATGAGGTCCATGAACTGTTGCCTTCCAAAAGAGGATCATATTTATCATTATGCATAGAGCGGTTATCCCTTATCTCTAGTTCTTTTTGCAGAATTGGCATCTCTGCAACAATTGGAAATCTCAGGGAGGCGTCCCGTTTTATTTCCGGGGAGCAAGGAAAATGTGCTATCTTGGTGGATAAAACTCTTAGAAAATATGACGTAGAGATAAAACATATGGATGGCTCAATAAACGATGTTTCCTCATTTATTGTGGAATTTGTAAAGGAATGCCATCCCTCTTCTTCGGTGTTATTATTTACAAATACAAGGGATGAATCAGAGTTTATTGGAACTGTACTAAGGAACCAGGACAGCATTCCGGTCCATATACACCATGGTTCCCTATCTAAAGAAGCCCGTGAGGAAACAGAGAATCTGTTGAGGTCTGGTTTTGTTGGAATAGTGGTTTGTACATCATCACTAGAATTGGGTTTGGACATTGGTTCTATAGATCTCGTTATTCATTATGGATCACCTCGACAGGTATCGAAATTAATTCAGCGCATTGGAAGGAGCAGGCATACGCGCAAGTCTTCTGCTAAAGGCATGATAATTACCCATAACTTTGATGATTTTATGGAGTCTGTTGGAATAGTTAACAGGGTCAATAGAGGCTCAATAGAATCACAAACTCTTCATAAAGGGGCCCTTGATGTTTTGGCCCATAATATCATAGGGGTGACATTGCAAATTAAACAGCCTATACCCATAGGTAAATTATTTGGACTCTTTAGGTTATCTTATTCGTTTAATTCTGTATCGTTTTTGGATTATCTGGATTGCATTAATTTGTTGAAGCTTACTCGCCTATTGAGATTTGATGAAGAAAAACAAACTATAGCACGCAGTGGGAAATCATTTAGGTATTATTATGAGAATGTGTCGACAATACCTCATGTAGTGAAGTTTGAGGTAATCGATTCCATCAGTAAAAAAAGAATAGGCACGTTAGATCAACAATTTGTAGGGGATTATGGTGAGAAGGGAAATGTTTTTGTTTTGAAAGGTTCTCAATGGCGAATACTAATAATCGATGAAGGTAAGCTTCAAGTTCATGTAGAGCCCTTAAGCGGTGCTCCCATTAACGTTCCTTACTGGGTGGGCGAGATGATTCCTGTTGATTATGAAACTGCCAGAATGGTTGGCATTGTTAGAAACAATCTGTTTGATATCAATGAATCGTCCCGAATTAACTTTTTTCTTTCGCAATTTGATTTGTTGTTTTTGAAAAAACTATCGGGCAAGCTAAAATCCATAGGGATAATCCCAGACACTGAGAATATTGTAATAGAGGCTGTTTTGAGCCAAAACATTGTTGTTATCCATAGCACTTTTGGATCAAAAGTTAACAACACACTAAGCTCTTTGCTATCCACATTCATCTCTTCAAAAATGGGTTATGTGGTTGAAACCCGCTCCGATCCCTACAGAATTTTGTTAAGCTCAAATAACGTAAGGCTAAGGAAAAATCATTTTCTTTCTTTATTTGAAGATGCGTTTGATGTGGAGTCTGTATTGATAGCTTCGTTTGCCGGTACCTATAACATAAACTGGAAGGTTTGGGGAATCGCTAAAAGGTTTGGCCTCGTAGCCAAGGAATCTGTATACGATAAAAAAATTGCCAGAATGCTATACGATAGATATTATAAAACATCTATAAGCAAAGAATCAATTCGTGAGTTGATACATGATAAATATGATGTTGAAAAAACATCTATGGTTATTGAAAAGATAAAATCTGGTGAAATAGGCATTCACTGGCTAGAGCCCGATGGATTTTCGGACCTGGCGCAGCCCATTTTATCGCATTCAAAGAAATCTATTTCTGCCCCATTGAGTTTGGAAAGCGGCATTTTAGAATTAATTAAAGAAAGGTTAACCAAAACCAAACACAAGTTGATTTGTATACGATGCGGTAAATGGGAGCGTGTTTTTGAAACCAAGGATCTTCCGGAAAAAATCCATTGCCCATTCTGCAGGTCTAAATTAATCGCTGCCACTTTCTGGTCGGATGGTGAGCTAAAAAACATCATTGAACGAAAACTAAAAGGGTCTCCCTTATCTAAGGATGAGGAAAATAAGTTTGATAGGGCATGGAAAATAGCTTCTCTAATTAATAACTTTGGCAAATTGGCGATATTTGTTTTATCGGGCCATGGAATTGGAGCAGACACATGTGCAAGAATTTTGCGCAATTATGTA
This sequence comes from Nitrososphaeraceae archaeon, assembly GCA_016782225.1. Taxonomy (GTDB): domain Archaea; phylum Thermoproteota; class Nitrososphaeria; order Nitrososphaerales; family Nitrososphaeraceae; genus Nitrosocosmicus. The sequence goes on along the minus strand of JADDOW010000033.1, from coordinate 30,856 downwards.
GATGATGGTTCTCTGTTGAAAACTATTTATGAAACCGAAAAACAATATGTGATGACCCGGGGTTTTTGGAATACCTAGGGGGTTTTTCATCAAGAGATAACCTATCTCAAATCTGTTACATTCCTGGTTCTATCTTAGCTGATTTTTGTTATGCTTGAATAGGGCTTGAGCGTCAATTCTGTTTTACCTTCTCTGCTTGTGGTGGCGGCAACTGCTTTTACCATTATTCTTTCTCCTATGCTTAAGTTTTTTAGTTGCCTGCTTGTTTCCCTCCAGCCCACTAGTCTTATTTCGCCTGTATCGTCTCCAATTATGGTATCAGTTACCTGTACTGTCTCACCACTTTTAGTGTTTATATCCATGGTGTTGGGTGATTGCAAAATAATTGCCTCGATAAAATACGGGTTGTTTGAAACTTCTATGTTTTTTATTTTTGTATCCAAACTTGATGACAATGGAATATTCTTGTCTTCATTTATTACTTGGATATAGGAATCTTGGCTTGATATCTCTATTGTATTCCCTAAAATCCTTGTGGGAAAACACTCTATAATGTCATCCTGATTTATTTCTATATCAAACAGATTTTTGTTTATATTCACCATGTAATATTTTTGGCTCTCATCAACTGCAATGCAGTTTATTTTATCTTCGTTGTTATCCTCGTTGAATGAGATAACCCTTAAGATATAGCTGTCAACAGTTTTTTCATTATCGATAAAATCGATGGCTGTACCCTCATCCCCATGAATTTCTAAATCTCCGTTTCCATAATTAGGATTACCTGCCTTAACCTTGACGCCAATTAGTTTTATTTTTTGATTGGACGTTAGTGATTTGGGTATGTTTTCTTCATTAATGTTCCAAATTATAGTCCTGATTTGTCTGCTGTTGCTGTCATTGGTTGTTTCAAACTGCAAAGACTTTGAGTGTTCTCCTCTTATGTTGGTAAATCCTGATATTCTTGGATCCGTCTTTATTATTCCCGATATCACTAGATTTTCTTTTGGAGCGTCAAGGGTGTCTATGGTTGTTGTTATCTCTTCAATTGTAGGAATATTGTGTTTTTCTTCGTCTGGCAAATGTTCGATAGTTCCGTTGCCGCTCATATTGATGATTGGTTTGCCATCCATTCCTGATTTCACCTGACCTTTTGATATTTTTACTAGATCGCCTATAGTGATACCTATTTGCTCTGGTATGTTTACAAATTCGTCCCATAGCTTAATTTTTATGCTGGATTCTTTATCATAAATTATAATGATTCGATTTTTAGATTCTTGATTTGAGTCTCGTTTTAAAAACGATCTTATCGGATGAATTGATAGGATCCTTCCTATTGTGGAAATGTCCCTTGCTCCAACAAAAAGATCCTTAATTCTGTTTTCGGATTTATTGGCTTTGTCAAATGATACGCCTAAATCTGCGGCAACCAAAAACAATGCGCCTTGGTCAGTTAGATATCCAGCACCTACTTTTCTTTTCTTCTCCTCTATCATATCTCTTAATTTTTCAAATGTTATCTCTTCCTTTTCCTCAAGTATTATCTCAATCATTTTGTTGTAATCTAGTACCAAATCCTTCTGACCTGTTTTATTTAGTATAATTTAATTTTAAATATTTTCATTGATTATTAAGGTAAAATCAATAATCTAACGTCTTGTTGTCTCTTGCATTGCTAAATATTTCAATTACTTTAGAAACATTATACCTGTCATCCATGATTTCTTCAAAGGTTGGTATAAAAAAAAAGAAACAATGAATGTCCTATTTTTTTTTCTTTCTTTTATCTAATTTGTAAATGATTTTGCTTAAACTTTTTAGCATTCCGCGTTTGTGCAGTATGTAAATTAATGCTAGGGAAACACCCAAAATTAATGATAATGCTGTTAACATGAAGGCAAATGCAAAATTTTGATTTGCAGTCTGATTTGCAGTCTGATTTGCAGTCTGATTTG
>JADDOW010000033.1:7499-28780 GCA_016782225.1 Nitrososphaeraceae archaeon | reverse complement strand
GCAGTCTGATTTGCAGTCTGATTTGCAGTCTGATTTGCAGTCTGATTTGTAGTAGGATCATTTCCTATTATTTCTATGACTTTTGTATCCTTGTCAAACTCTATTAGCAGTTTTCGATTGGGGATATCCTCAAAAAAACTGCTTATAGTGCTGTTTTTGGTGGTGGTGGTTGATGGTGTCGTGGCGGATGAGTTTGAATTCCTTTCGCTTTCCTCTTTAGGTTGGATCTCCGAAAACTTTGACGGTTTGCCGTCAGATAGTACTGTGAAATTGCTGTCCATGTTTTGGGGGGTTTTGGAATCCAGTATCTCCCTGGGAATTTGAATAACTATGTTTCCATCTCTGCTAAATGGCAAAATCATTAACTCTAATGTTTTGTTTTTGTTTGGTTTTTCTTCTAAAAGGTTAATGTTCCTTAGATCCCCGCCAATTACGTTAAATTTTATGTTTGATGTTTCATTTTCTGATGAAACAGGATAAATTTTTGGAGTGTTTTCTCTTTTATCGTTGTATATTTGTATGTCTGCGTTTTTTTCAGTAAGATCATTTCCTATTATTTCTATGACTTTTGTATCCTTGTCAAACTCTATTAGCAGTTTTCGATTGGGGATATCCTCAAAAAAACTGCTTATAGTGCTGTTTTTGGTGGTGGTGGTTGATGGTGTCGTGGCGGATGAGTTTGAATTCCTTTCGCTTTCCTCTTTAGGTTGGATCTCCGAAAACTTTGACGGTTTGCCGTCAGATAGTACTGTGAAATTGCTGTCCATGTTTTGGGGGGTTTTGGAATCCAGTATCTCCCTGGGAATTTGAATAACTAGACTAGAATAGTTGAAGACTAATGGATTTAAAATCACAAATAATGCATTTTTGTCTGTGTCATATATGGCATTATTAACTATGTTTTTTTCTGACGCAAAAAAATTTATGGGAATTGATAAATCACCTGACTTTAAATAAAAGAAATTGCGCTCTGAATAGTTTAACTGGGAGTTTGCAGGACTCGGATTTGAAACTCTAAATTCATTTGAGGCATTGTTATAATTAAAACTTGGGCCAGATGGATTCTGCGAGAAAATGTTATTTGCATTGACATTGTTAATAATGGGTACTATAAGAAAAATCAGTATCAATAATAAGTTTTTTGATTCAAAGCAAAATTTTACTATTTTTACCAATTGTTTTATAGAGGAAAGGACAAACCTTATAAAAATTCTTTTGACATCCTTTTGGATCATGGTTATTTATTGCAATTGCAACAATGAGGATGATGATTTTGTTTCTGTTAACAAACAAAAGAAAAACTTGGTATCCCTATAAACAAGATTTTTGTGGCAATCGATCATCTCGCAATGTTTTAAAATTGTACAGGCAAAGAAAATCTATCTATAAATGTTTTATTCAAATAAACCAGTTTATCGTTACAACAAAAACAACAACAAAAAAATGATAATATATTGTTATAAGCCACAATAGAATATTATATATATGCGAATGTCTTATATGTGGATCCTTGACGTTTATTCTGTTTTTGTTATCTAATTTGATATTAATTGAGGAGGTTAAATCCACTGTCATCTGAAAAAAAAGAAATTAAAATAGTTGATCATGTATTTCAACCAAAACATGAGATTTTGCCAAAAGAGGATGCCGAATTAATATTTAAAAAGTTTAATTCTAAACCAAGTCAGCTACCCTATATTATGGCTTCTGATAAGGGAATACAGGGATTGAATGCACAACCTAGCGATGTTATTAAAATAACCCGAAAAAGTTCAACTGCAGGTGAAAGTGTATATTACCGATATGTAGTGGAGGGTTGATGCAATATGGTTATGAGTTATAATATAAATAATTCTTCAGATATGTGGCCCATAATTCACGATATTCTAAGACGGGAAGGGGTCGCAAGACAGCATCTTAATTCTTATAATGAGTTTACTGAAAGAGGATTTCAAAGCATCATAGATGAAGTTGGAGAAATTGAGATAGAGACTGCAGAGTATCCATATAAAATTAAACTAGGAAAAATAAAGATGCAACAGCCTAGGATTATGGAATTGGATGGTTCCATAACCCATGTTGCTCCTGTGGAAGCCCGCCTTCGGAATTTAACATACGGATCACCGATAATGCTTGAATGCAGCATTGTTGAAGAAGGCAAAACACTGGAATCCAGGTTTATTCATATTGGTGACATGCCTGTTATGGTAAAATCCAATGCATGTATGCTGAATAACTACTCTGAAATGAAGCTCATAGATGTTGGTGAAGACCCAAAGGATCCTGGCGGTTATTTTATAATCAATGGTTCTGAAAGAGTAATAGTTGGATTAGAGGATTTATCATACAACAAGATTATTGTGGATATCGAGGAAACCGCTGGCACTGTTTTATACAAGGCAAAGGTTTATTCATCTATAGTTGGTTATCGTGCAAAGTTAGAGCTCATCATGCGTCCGGATGGATCAATTGTATCCAAGATCCCTGGATCTCCAGTTGATATTCCTTTGATTATATTGGTACGTGCATTAGGCCTAGAGGCCGATAAAGACATAGCAAATGCTGTTTCCTTAAATGAAGTTCTTCAGGATGAATTGGAACCTTCATTTGAGAAATCCGGAGAAGTGTTAACAAGCAGGGACGCAATTGTCTATATAAGCAAAAGAATTGCTCCTGGTATGTTAGAGGAATTTCAAATTAAAAGGGCTGAAACCCTATTGGATTGGGGATTGCTGCCCCATCTCGGAAAAAACCCTGACAATAGATATGAGAAGGCATTGTTTTTGGGTGAATCTGCCTGTAAACTAATAGAATTGAACATGGGTTGGATAGAAACCGATGACAAAGATCACTATGGCAATAAAGTGATAAAATTTGCAGGCCAAATGCTGGCTGATCTTTTCAGGACTGCTTTTAGAAATCTCATTAGAGATATGAAGTATCAATTAGAAAGGTCGGGTCAAAAAAGAGGAATCAATGCTGTAGCCGCAGCAGTAAGGCCTGGAATCATTTCCGATAAGCTCAATAACGCCATAGCTACTGGAAATTGGGGAAGGGGCAGGGTTGGTGTCACTCAACTTTTGGACAGAACCAATTATATGTCTACTGTGAGTCATCTCAGAAGAATCCAATCCCCACTAAGTAGAAGCCAACCAAATTTTGAAGCACGAGACTTACATGCTACCCATTTTGGTAGGATTTGTCCCGCTGAAACTCCAGAGGGTTCAAACTGTGGATTGGTCAAAAACTTGGCTCTTTCTGCAATAATTTCTGTTAGTGTGTTGTCATCAGATGTAATAGAGAAACTGTATGAGCTTGGTGTTCAAAATGTCAATGAAGCAAACGACGATTTAAAGGATAGGGGAACAAGGGTTTTTGTTGATGGTCGTTTAATTGGGTATATCGAGGATGGCCGACATTTATCTAACCGTCTAAGAACTATGAGGCGATCAGGCAGAATGCACCCCCACATGGGGATCTATTATTATTCCTCAATAAACGAAAAGGCTACAAAAAGACTGTACATAAGCTGCAATTCTGGAAGAGTTCTCAGACCACTTAGCATTATTAAGGACGGCAATGTATTATTAACCAAAGAGATACTTGAGAAAGTATATAAAAAATTCCTATCATGGACAGATTTGCTGTATATGGGAATTGTAGAACTAGTGGATGCAAATGAGGAAGAAAATTGCTATATTGCAAGTGATGTAAAGAGCCTTGGCGCTGATCACACACACGTTGAAATTTTCTTATCTGCGATACTTGGTGTTGGGGCCTCCATTATACCTTATCCTGAACATAACCAATCTCCTAGAAATACATATGAGAGTGCGATGGCTAAGCAAAGCCTTGGATTCTCCACACCTCTTATGAATGCCAGTACTTATGTTAGACAACATTTTATGCTGTATCCCCAAATGCCTGTAGTAAGTACTAAAGCCATAAACTTACTGGGACTTGATGATAGGCCAACTGGCCAAAACTGTGTAGTTGCCGTATTGCCATTTGAAGGCTATAATATTGAGGATGCTGTAGTGTTTAGTAAATCTTCAATAGATAGGGGTTTATCTAGAACCTTTTTCTATCGTGTGTACGAAGCTGAAGCAAAGCAGTATCCTGGTGGAATGAAAGACATTTTTGAAATCCCTTCCTCAGAGGCTAATATTAGGGGATACCGTGGAGAAAAAGCTTACCGTTTATTGGAGCCTGATGGAGCTATAATGCACGAATCTGTAGTTAATGGTGGTGACATTTTAATAGGCCGCACATCTCCTCCGCGGTTTATGGAAGAGTATAAAGAATTTGAGGTAAAAGGTCCATACAGGCGAGATACCTCTATCGGTGTTAGGCCATCCGAGAGTGGTGTGGTTGATACTGTTATTATGACACAATCTGTAGAAGGTGGAAAAATGTACAAAATTAGGGTAAGGGATATGAGAATTCCTGAAATTGGTGATAAGTTTGCATCAAGACACGGTCAAAAGGGGGTAGTTGGAATGCTTGTAAACCAAGAGGATCTACCATATACAGAAGACGGGGTAGTTCCCGACGTAATGATAAATCCCCATGCCTTCCCATCGAGAATGACAGTTGGTATGTTTATGGAGTCCCTCGGTGGAAAAGCTGCTTCGTTGAGGGGAAAAATAGTTGATGGTTCTGCATTCTTGGGAGAAAAACTAAATGATATTAAGGATATAATGGAAAGCTATGGTTTCAAACATAGCGGCAAAGAAACAATGTATGATGGACGAACCGGAAAACGTTTTCCAGCCGATGTTTATGTGGGTGTAGTATACTATCAAAAACTTCACCATATGGTTGCCGATAAAATACACAGTAGAGCGAGGGGACAAGTTCAAATGTTGACCAAACAACCAACTGAAGGTAGAGCTAGAGGCGGTGGTTTGAGATTTGGGGAAATGGAGAGAGATTGCTTAATTGCATATGGGGCATCAATGATGCTAAAGGACAGACTGTTGGAGGAATCTGATAAAGCAGAAGTAAACGTATGCGAGAGATGCGGTTTGTTGTCCTATTTTGACACTAAACAGAGGAAATACGTTTGCAGAGTGTGTGGTGATAAGGGAAAGGTTTCAAATGTGATTATTGCCTATGCTTTTAAACTATTGTTACAAGAAATGATGAGTTTAAATGTCGCCCCAAGATTACTAATTAAGGAGAAAGTTTGATTGGTTTTTCATTTTGCGAAAATAAAAGGTGTATTTTAAATGAGTGATGAATACTTTAAAATTCTTGATGGTATTAGATTTAGCATTTGGTCCCCTGTAGAGGTTAGAAAGTTCAGTGTAACGGAGATAACTGCCCCTGAAACTTATGATGAGGATGGTATGTCTGTGCAAGGGGGACTTATGGATGGTAGGCTTGGAACCTTGGAACCTGGACAAAAGTGTGCTACATGTGGCAATACTTCAGCCAGATGTCCCGGACATTTTGGGCATATCGAACTTGCTGAACCCGTTTTGCATATTGCGTTTATAGATGATATCCATAAATTGTTATTGATTACATGCAGGGCTTGCAATCGAATCAAATTAAGTAACGAAGATCTTGTCAAATACAAAGATTTGCGTGACAGCAAGGAGCCGTATGCAGTTATTACGCTAGAAAATGTTAAAGATGATATCATAGAGAAAGCAAAAAAAGTAAAAGTTTGTCCCCATTGCCAAAAGGAGCAATATGATTTGATCTTTACAAAACCTACTATTTTTGTGGAAAAAACAGATGTAGGCGAGAACAGGCTGTTGCCAATTACAATTAGGGAGAGGTTGGTGAATGTCTCTAACGAGGATTTGATTCTTCTGGGATATGATCCCAAAACAGCAAGACCTGAATGGTTTATCTTGCAAGTTCTACCTGTGCCCCCTGTTACAGTACGACCGTCTATTATTTTGGAAACTGGGATTCGATCAGAGGATGATCTCACACATAAATTAGTCGATATTATAAGGGTAAATCAAAGGCTAAAAGAAAGCAAAGAAGCAGGTACGCCACCTTTGATTGTTCAAGATCTTGTTGATTTGTTACAATATCATGTAACAACCTACTTTGATAATGAAGTTTCGGGCATACCGCAAGCTCATCATCGCTCTGGTAGGCCACTTAAGACAATCACCCAAAGACTTAAAGGCAAAGAAGGGCGATTTAGAGGTTCGCTATCTGGCAAAAGAGTTGACTTTTCAAGCAGAACAGTTATTTCCCCTGACCCAAATCTACGCATTTCTGATGTCGGTGTTCCCAGTGATGTGGCAAAAAAACTTACAATTCCGGAAACTGTGTCAAATTGGAATATGGAAAAATTAAAAAAACTTGTGCTAAATGGGCCTAATATTTATCCTGGAGCTAATTACATTATTCGACCAGATGGGGTGAAAATAAGATTGGAGTATGTCGCAGACCGGGCCCCTATAGCTGATTCCTTGGCAATTGGATATACCGTAGAACGACATTTGTTGGAGGGTGATATTGTTATATTTAACAGACAGCCATCGTTGCACCGAATGTCCATAATGGCGCATAACGTTCGGGTTTTGCCATACCGAACATTCAGAGTTCACCCTGCTGTCTGTCCTCCATATAATGCTGATTTTGATGGTGATGAGATGAACCTGCATGTACCACAAAGTCAGGAGGCTCGTGCTGAAGCAGCTCTTTTAATGAGGGTGCAAGATCAAATTATTTCGCCTAGATATGGTGGTCCAATTATTGGTGGCATACGCGATTTTATCACAGGTGCATTTCTTTTAACTAAAGATGAGACGTTTTTAACTGCGGATGAGATTTCTAACCTGGCTTATCTGGGAGGATATGATGGTCCCTTGCCTAAACCCGAGATGGAGAAGGATGGAAGACCGCTATATTCTGGTAAACAGTTATTCTCGCTGTTTTTACCAAAAGATTTTAATTTTATAATAACTTCAAAATGGAACAAATCTTCCAAAAGACCGGGGAAAGACGTTGTGATAAAGAATGGGCAGCTTTTATCTGGTGTTATCGATAAGGCTTCGATAGGCGCAGAGGAGCCAGACAGCGTACTTCATCGTATAGCTAAAGACTATGGTAACGAGGATGCAAAAACATTTTTGGATTCAATTTTGGTAATGTTAAAGACATACATCACTCACAGGGGATTTAGCTATGGTTATTCTGACTTGTGGTTAAATGACGAAACCAGAAAAGAAATTTTCGATGTAATTGACAAGACATACAGTAAAATCAATGATTTGGTACAACAGTATAAAGATGGTAGTTTGCCATTGACTAGGGGCCTCTCACCTGAGGAAGCTTTAGAGCTATATGTTGTTAATGAACTGTCTAGGGCAAGAGATAGGGCTGGTAAAACTGCTGATAGATCGTTTCCGGATGATAACTCCGGAGTTATCATGGCTTCTACAGGCGCAAGGGGTTCAACTTTAAATATTGGTCAAATGACTGCTGCCTTGGGTCAGCAATCTATCCGTGGTAAAAGAATTATCAAAGGATACAGAAATAGGGCATTGGCCCATTTTAAGCCTGGTGAACAAAACCCTGACTCGAAAGGTTTTGTAAAATCAAATTACAGGGACGGACTTAGTCCAATAGAGTTCTTCTTTCATGCCATGGGTGGTAGAGAGGGTTTGGTTGACACTGCTGTGAGAACTCAACAGTCTGGCTATATGCAGAGAAGGCTTATCAATGCACTGGAGCATTTAAAAGCAGAATATGATCTGACCGTCAGGGACCCTCATGGAAACATCATCCAATTTAGATATGGCGACGATGGAATTGATCCTGCAAAAAGTGATCATGGTGAAGCCGTTAATATTGATAGGCTGGTAGAGGCTGAGTCAGTAGTAGATGAGGACCCAAACAAAGCAGATGAAAACGAAATAAAAGAAATTCTGGAAGGGCTCAAAGACAAAATGAATCCCAAGTTGCATGCAGACATCCGGAATGCGTTGTCAAATTACCCCCTAAGTTTACCCGGAGTGGAAAGAGTTGTCCATAGGATTATTGATTTGTTTGAAAGGGCAATGGTGGAGCCCGGTGAGTCTGTTGGTGTAGTGACTGCCCAATCAATAGGCGAACCTGGAACCCAAATGACTCTTAGGACTTTTCATTTTGCTGGAGTAAAGGAAAGAAATGTTACCTTGGGATTGCCTAGGTTGATTGAATTAGTTGATGCAAGAAAAAAACCAGTTACCCCTACAATGGACATCTATCTGGATGAGGATCACAGATTATCAAGAGAAAAGGCACTTGAAGTAGCAAAGAGGATTATTTTCACTAGGATTTCCGATTTGGTCAGTAAGGTGGATACCGATTATAGCGGTATTTTGACCTTTAATTTTTCTGAGAAAAAAATAACAGATAGGGGAACCAACATGGGCGAAATACAGGAAGTATTAAAAAGTTCCAAAAAAAGATATGATATTTCTGTAGATGAAAACAGTTTTGTGATACGGATTTCGATGTCAGAGGAGCCGGATGCTCAAACTTTACTTACATTAAGAAATAAGCTATTGAATGGCCGAGTTAAGGGTGTTCCTGACATTGAAAGAGTTACTATTGTGAAGCAAAACGATGAATGGGTAATCCAAACTTCGGGCTCTAACCTTGCTAAAGTAATTTTAGTGGAGGGTGTTGATTTGTCTAGAATTGCCACAAATAATGTTTTTGAAATTTGGCAAACCCTCGGTATAGAAGCCGCTAGGACTGCCCTAGTTAAGGAAATAACAAATACTTTGGAAGAGCAAGGTTTAGAGGTTGATATAAGACATATCATGTTGGTTGCGGATTTAATGACGTCAAAAGGCTATCTACAGCAAATTGGGCGACACGGGATTGCTGGAACAAAAACATCTGTATTGGCAAGAGCCGCATTTGAAATTACAGTTCCCACTATTGCAAAGGCCTCCCTTGAAGGACAGATAGAGCCATTAAGAGGTGTTACGGAAAACGTAATCGTCGGAGCAACTGTGCCTGTCGGTACCGGAATGATTGATCTATATATGAGTGTCAAGGAATAGTATAGGGGTAGATTACAAATGAATGAAAAAAAACTAAGAAAAGTCCTAAAAGATTCTGTAACAAATGACAAAATAAGAACAGGCACAAAAGAGGTGTTTCAGAACATAAAGGGAACAAATCTTATTTTGACATCAACTTCTCTTCCCGTTGATTCTTTAGAAAGGGTGAGAAAGTTGTCTGAGGAAAGCAATATCTCTGTGTATAGCTTTCCGGGTAATTCTACTTTGCTTGGCCGTTTATGCGGTTTGACTTATAGGACAAGCATAGTATCATTAAAAAATGTCTCTGAAGAAGATGTTAACTCTATTTTGAGTTAACATCAACAAAACAATCCTTTCCTTTTCTTTTATTAATATTTATTGATAATTGCAGTAAACAAAAGCCAATATCTTTTGCTTTTTGGCTTTTTTATTTTGGTCGGTATGCGACATAACGGTCTAATACAACATACCTTGCGTTTTGAAGAATAAGCATAAACTGGAAAAGGAAAAGAGACTTATTTATACTTGAAATAGTCTCTTATATTATAAATGGTGTATGGGTTTTGAGCGAGAAAATTAAGTTAACACCTGATGAGTTTAGTTTCTTATCTTTATTTCAGACGGTTACTACTGCAGTAGCCAGAGATTGCATAATTGATGATAAGGTGGACCGGGTTATTTTTGTTGTCCACAAAGGTCAAATGGGAATGGCAATAGGTAAAGGTGGCTCAAATATTAAACAATTACAAAATGTGATTCCAAAAAAAATAGAATTAGTTGAATATTCTGAAAGCCCTGTCAATTTTATTAAAAATGTTTTTAATTCTGATATTATACAAAATATTAAGATTAGTGAACGACTGGATGGTACAAAGAATGCTATTGTTGTAGTGGATATGAAGAAAAAGGGGATTATAGTTGGGAAGGATGGAAGAAATGTTGATAAAGCCAGAATTCTGGCAAAGAGATATTTTAACATAACAAATGTTTTAATTTTAAGTCCGGAACAATTAATTAAAAGTGAGAATATGTGATATACATTGAGTAAATCTCCGTTAGGATTATTTTCAGGTAGAGTTTTAAAAGCCAAACGAAAACGCCAAAGATGGTCCAATCACTATTATAAGAGAAGAATGCTTGTGCTTGACAAAAAAGCCAATCCATTCGAAGGCTCTCCACAAGCAAGGGGCATTGTGTTGGAGAAAGTAGGTATTGAATCAAAACAGCCTAATTCTGCAGTTAGAAAATGTGTTCGTGTTCAACTAATTAAAAACGGAAAGTCTATAACAGCTTTTCTTCCTCGAGACGGTGCGTTAAATTTTGTTGATGAACATGATGAAGTTATTCTCGAAGGCATTGGAGGTTCAATGGGTGGTGCTATGGGTGATATCCCTGGAGTTAGATGGCAAGTTTTCAAGGTTAACGGCGTTTCGCTTAACCAATTAGTTCTGGGCAGAAAAGAAAAACCAAGGCGATAATAAATGAGTGGAAAACAACAAACCAATGTGTTGCTATTTAATAAATGGGATACAAGTGAAATAGAAATTGCCGATGAGGGTCTGAAAAATGTTATTCTTATAAAGCCTTTTATGACCATTCCCATAACCTTCGGTCGACATGAGCACCAGCGATTGAAAAAATCAGAAGTTCACATTATTGAACGTCTAACAAACAAATTGATGCACTTTGGTAAAAGATATGCCAAAAATACTGGTAGGATGGGTGGGAAGAAAGCCCGGATTATCAATTTTATAAAAGCTGCCCTTGATATCATATATTTGGAAACAGGTAAAAATCCTGTAGAATTGTTGGTCCGCGCAATAGAAAATGTAGCGCCAAATGAAGACACAACCCGCATAGTTTATGGTGGTACCGTGTACCACGTCTCTGTAGATGTATCGCCTTTGCGAAGAGTTGACCTTGCTTTGAGGTTTATAGCCGAAGGTGTGCGAATTTCGACATATTCAAATCCTCACTCAATTGAAGAGGTACTGGCAAAAGAGATTATCTTGGCTTCAAATAGCGATATGAACAGCTATGCCATAAAGAAGAAAAATGAGCAAGAGCGAATTGCCATGTCATCACGATAACACAAACAGAAACACATCACTGACTCTTCTTTTACCTTTCTCATTTGTTTTTGCATGTCTTTGTTTTTCTGAACATAGGGTTATTATTTATGAGTAGTAACAAAGATGATTTTACCTTTAACAAAGTCAATCTCTTGAAAACCCCCTCCGGAAGGAAGATTTTAAAAAAAGGGATTATTAAAGATGAAGGCTATAGGCAATTCAAAAAATATGCTGATTTGTCAAAAAATGAGTATGATGGGTTTGTTTTGCGTTTTAAAACCGATATTTATGGTTTATTGAACTCAGATTCTGTACCTCTTTCTACCCATGATGAGTTTATAAATGAAATAGGGGGATCCAACGATCTTAGGCTTGATTCTAAAGATTTTCCGAAGGTCAAAAACAACCTGTTGAATGGTGATAATCTGTTTGACCGAATCAAAAGGATACTTAATTCAAACTTTGTAAAAATGACTTTTCCTGTTTTTTATGCTTTGTATGACGGTTTTGTGGATTTTAAAAAGGATCCCTCTCTTTTAAAACTAAGGAATTCGGTTATAGATGGACATGTGATTGCAATAGATTTGAGTGAACCAATGGACAGAGTTTTAGACAAAGACGAAGATGTGGAGTATTTGGATGACTACAAATTCTTGAGTCCGTATATTTTGCGACTTGCAAAACAAAAAATTTCAGGTGTGGGAAATGGTGTTTACCGTGAGTTTGGAAATGGCTTCAAGGATGCCCTGGATGGACAACAGATTGATTATGAAATGAAGGTAGGGCTCAAAGATTTGACATACGAAAATTTAGAACAAAGTTATAAAAAATACCGATCAATACTTGGTACTGCTGGAAAAAACATGAGCTTAAACCAAAAGCCTCTTTCAGAAATCTATTATATTGGCATGGCAAAAGCCGCTGAGTGTGTTGGCTGTGGCAATGAGATTCAGGATGCTATTGTCACTAATGGGATTAAATCTCCCTCTTGGCCACTGTTTTATTCTGTTACTACTGGCAATGTCAAAAAGGGCTTTAAATTGACTTTGGATAAAAGCTATTCTTATCTTTCTGAGGCTTATTCAGCTCTGAATATGCTCGATGATGATTTTGAAATTAAACCATTCCTTGGCTTTCTGTTTTTAACGGTGAGCCATTATAATGAATTCTGGTACCGAGAGCTTTTATCCAATAGAACGGATCTCTTGTCTAAATTCCAAAAGGACATTGATAGTAAGATCATTAATTTATGAAATCGTGAGAATTTGTTATGTGGTCTGAGAAATATCGATTAAACATTATGGATAGATTTGTTGGGAATGAGAAGTCGAGATTGGATGTCCTAAAGTGGATTAAAACCTGGATAAAAGGGACAAAGCCCCTCATTCTAATTGGTCCCCCGGGAACAGGTAAAACTTCTTTTATTACTTCAATGGCTAGTTTCTTAAACTATGATTTAGTTGAGCTGAATGCAAGTGATTTTCGAAACAAAGTCAACCTGGAATCTATAATACAGCCATTACTGACCAACACTAGTATTTTTGGGAAAAAGCTATTATTGTTTTTAGATGAGGTGGATGGGATTTCTGGACGAGATGATTACGGCGGGTTATCTTTTCTGATTTCTACAATAAAAAATTCCAACATTCCTATCATCATGGCGGCAAACTCAAAAAACCAAAAGATGAAGGAGTTGATTAAAAATTGCAAAATGGTGGAATTTTTGCCATTGTCTCCTTTTTCATGCTATCTTTTGCTCCAAAACCTTCTCAAAAAGGAGAACCTGTCTTTAGACATGGACCAGAAGTTAAAGTTAATCGAAAAAAGCAAGGGTGATATACGAAGTTTGTTAAACCTTGTGCAAACAAAACTACAAGGCAAATACGACTCTTTTAAGACACTGTCTCAAGATTTATCCGTAGAGGATGGTGTTAACCTATTTTTTTCTGCAGAAAACATTTCCCAAGCGAAAACCATATTATCTCAATCGGATGTCATTTACACATCACCTAGGTTTGGTTCTTCCCCAGATGAGAGGGCAAGGGACATAGTGTATGCACTGTTTTCCAGTATTGTTGCCAACGAAAAAAGGATATCCATCACGGATATGGCAAAAATATTAGACGGTCTTTCTGAAGTTGATCTGTATGTTAATAAAATCTTTAAAAATCGAAATTGGCATTTATTAAGATATGCAAACGATGTGCTTGTTTCAAAACTATTTGATGCTACCCGGGGTCTAAATGTAAAATACAGCCAATACAATATCCCGTTTCCGTTGATAGGCTCTATATTTATCAGGGGCCAATCAACTAGGATGCTTGGCAAAACACTATCTAAAATTTTTCACACCAACTCAAGTGATGTTGGTATGTACTATCTTTTACCAATGCTGTATGTTTTAAAAGATCTTCGCTACAGCGTCAATGTTTTTTTAAACACCGATGATGATGGCAAGCTAAATGAAATAATATCAAAAGAGCAAGAAAGGCTAAAGAACAGATGATATGGTGAATGGTGGTCTACTGTCTGTGGTGGTGTTAATGCCTCAGGTAATGCCGGCAACTGGACAAAGCAATATTTTTATCTATTTTGAACTCTTTTAATTTTGTTAATAATGGATAAAGAGGGTATCTTATCTGCAACAGGTGATTGGATAAAGATATCCATAAAATTCAGTGGGGTTTGTTTGCATTGCAAAAAGAGATTAAATTCTGGAGAATATGGTTATTGGTCTAAGGGTTCAAGGTCAATTCTCCATGAAACTTGTTATGATTCCCTGTTTTTTCCTTTTTCCGTCAAAAAAGAATCATCCTCAAATAATGCGGATTTAGTGACTTTGGATAATGCTGGAAACAAGTTTGTTAGCCCAAAAAATAAAGATGGTGATGCTGGGAACAATGCCAACCGCGTAAAGCGGGATGGTGGCATTAACAGTAGTAATAATGGCAATGGTGGTAGCAACAGTAACAACAAAAACGACTATGGCGGCGGCGGCGGCGGCAGCATTCTTAGCAGAAAAAGAGCGAAAAACACAAAGTGCTTTATTTGTAGCAATAATGTGGATTTTGATAACGGTTTGATCAAATCGCTATTAAAATTGGCTGAAGGATACAATTGCAATTCTGATGTCCTTTACTGCCATGATTGCCTTGAGAACCCCAGTAACGGTGTATATGAGAATTACAAAAAGAAATTTTTGAATGCGCTATAGATCTTGGATGGATGGACTATATGTGGATCTTCATTCGTTGACCTAAAGAATAAAAAAAACAAAAGATTAAATGCCTTACAATTTGTCAAAACACTGAGTTATTTGTCAAGTGAATATGAATTTATTGTGAGTAAAACCCTGTTAGAGAAATCCCATAAATTACAAGAACTGCAAAATAACGATGGCTCCTCAAAAGCTGAAATAGATCATGTGAAAATGGAAATAGAGGCGTTAGTGTCAATGTATGATAATTATAACAACAGCATGAGTTACTTTAGGCGAGCTCAAGGTGGTAGAAATGGCTTGCGTGAAGTACATGATAAAACATAAAAGTAATTAATTACTAAACGGTATTCTCATTTTTTAATTGTGATGGATAACCATACGGTATTTATCGCAAAGTCTATATTAAATAATGTCCGGGATAAAAAATATATTATATGCATGAGGAAAAACTAAAACAATTTTATGAGCGTAGATTAACTGCAGAAGCTGGTGGTGGCGAAGATAAAATTGATTCCCAGCATTCTAAAGGCAAATTAACTGCTCGTGAGAGAATAAACCTCTTATTGGATCCTAACTCCTTCAACGAACTTGATAAGTATGTGACCCATCGAAGTGATGACCCTGAATTAAAAAAATTTTATGGAGATGGACTTATTACTGGTTTTGGAACTGTCAACGGTA
Organism: Nitrososphaeraceae archaeon; assembly: GCA_016782225.1. Lineage (GTDB taxonomy): Archaea > Thermoproteota > Nitrososphaeria > Nitrososphaerales > Nitrososphaeraceae > Nitrosocosmicus. Next base: position 13,796 of record JADDOW010000033.1, on the reverse strand, counting down.
GGCAGGTATTTGTGTATGTTTATGATTTTACCGTTTTGGGTGGATCATTGGGGGAAATGGCCGGAAAAAAAGTGTCCAAAGTCATGAGTCATGCAATGAAAGTTGGGTGCCCTGTTATTGGCATTTTGGATTCTGGAGGGGCTCGAATTCAGGAAGGCGTATCCAGCTTGGATAGTTATGGCGACATTTTTCTAAAAAATGCTCTTGCATCAGGTGTTGTGCCCCAGATAACCGCTAGTATAGGTCCCTGTGCTGGGGGTGCAGTTTACTCTCCGGCTATGACTGATTTTGTTATAATGGTTGAAAATGTTGGACAGATGTTTGTAACAGGGCCTGAGGTTGTTAAACAGGTCCTAAGCCAAGATGTATCATTTGATGAATTGGGGGGCGCAAAAACACATGCAACAAAATCTGGTGTGGCACACCTTATAGCCAAAGATGAAATCGACTGTATGGACAAAATTAAAACACTGTTATCATACATACCGCAAAACAACAGGGAGGAACCTGCATTAGTGACAGACAACACAGATGACTTTAACCGGATTGATCAAAAACTTGTTAACATTTTGCCTGAGAACCCATACCATCCTTATGACATCAAAGAGGTAATTAGCAAAATAGTCGATGATGGCGTGTTTTTTGAAATACACGAGCTGTTTGCAGAAAACATTGTTGTAGGTTTTGCCAGGATGGGCGGAAGATCCGTGGGATTGATTGCAAACCAACCATTACTTTTAGCTGGCGCTTTGGACATTCATTCATCAGTCAAGGCCGCCAGGTTTGTCCGATTTTGCGACTCATTTAATATACCCATAATAACACTAGTTGATACGCCTGGATATTTGCCAGGTGCCGATCAAGAACACAATGGGATCATAAGACATGGGAGCAAATTGTTGTTTGCTTATTGTGAGGCAACAGTTCCCAAAATAACCTGCATTATAGGAAAGGCATATGGGGGCGCATATATTGCCATGGGTAGCAAGAATCTGGGCACTGATGTCAACTACGCTTGGCCAACCGCTGAAATTGCTGTTTTGGGACCTGAAGCAGCAATCACCATTATGCACAGAAAAAACCTAAAGAACTCCCCAGATGCGGCAGAAATTAAGAAAAACCTTGCCAAAGAGTATCGAAACAAGTTTGCGAATCCCTATATTGCTGCTGAAAGGGGGACAATTGACCTCGTCATAGATCCCATGGAAACACGTCCCATGATAATAAATGCTTTGAATGTTCTATCTAGTAAAAAGGAAAACCGCCCATGGAAAAAACATGGAAACATTAACCTATAGGTAAATAAGGGTTGATTTGATTTGTCAAAACAAATTAAAAGTATATTAATCGCAAATAGGGGCGAAATTGCTTTGCGTGTGATAAGGGCGTGCAGGGAGTTGGAAATCAAGTCTGTATCCATCTTCTCAGATGAGGACGCAAGCTCTATACATGTCAAAAGGTCAGATGAAACCTATCACGTTGGACCTGCCTCCCCTTCTCAAAGCTACCTGAACATGAACAAAATCATTGAAATTGCCATTTCAGCTGGTGTGGATGCAATTCACCCTGGGTATGGCTTTCTATCTGAGAATGAAACATTTGCGGAACTGTGCGAAAAAAACAACATCATATTTATAGGCCCAAAAAGCCACGCTATGGAATTAACAGGTGATAAGATGAAATGCAAGGAAATCATGAAAAAAGCGGAAGTGCCCACAGTACCAGGAAGTGATGGTGTGGTCGCAGATGTGGAGGAGGCGGTAAAAATAGCAGCAGAAGCAAAATACCCCATTTTGTTAAAATCCGCATTTGGTGGTGGTGGCAGAGGAATTAGGCTTGCCCATAATGAACAAGAATTGAGGCAAGAGTTTGAGATGGCGTCTGCAGAATCAAAGGCCGCGTTTGGCAAATCTGCCCTTTTTGTGGAAAAGTTCCTTGAGAAAATCAGACACATAGAATTTCAGCTAATACGGGATTCAAGTGGCAACACCAGGCATTTGTTCGAAAGGGAGTGCTCTATCCAGCGAAGGCATCAGAAGCTAATTGAGATGTCACCATCCCCAATAATGACGAAGGAAAAAAGGGACGAGGTTGGGGAAATAGCAAAAAAAGCCGCCATAGCCGTTGATTACCTGAATGCTGGAACCGCTGAATTTTTGTGTGACCCTCATGGAAATTTTTACTTTATAGAGGTAAACTCTAGGCTGCAGGTTGAGCACCCCGTAACGGAATTGGTCACCGGAACAGATCTGGTAAAACTCCAAATCTCGGTAGCAAACGGGGAAGAAATACCGTTCAAACAAGAAGATTTAAAGATAAACGGTTGCGCTATAGAATGCAGAATAAATGCAGAGGATCCACTTTATGAATTTGCTCCATCCAATGGAAAAGTACCGTATTGCAATTTGCCATATGGGCCTGGGGTAAGGGTGGACACTTACCTTTATCCGGGATGCACCGTATCTGGATTCTATGACTCCTTGGTGGCCAAGCTGATAACTTGGGGCTCTATGTTTGATGAGTCAAGAAGGAGAATGCGCAATGCATTGGATGAATTTATAGTTGACGGGATAAATACCACCATTCCATTGTACAAGACCATAATGAATGAGGAGCATTTCATCAACGGTGATCTCTCCACAGATTATCTTGACCGGTTTTCGATAATAGACAAAATGAATGATGAAATAAAAAACAAATTCAATGACAAGACAAAAATCCTACCTGGAGTAGCCGCCGTTATGCTTTATTCTGAATACATAAAAGGCAGCAACATTAACAGTGGGTCCTCCTCTCCATCTTCTGCCTCTTCAGCCAATGCTACTAGAAAAAATCCAAACAACACAAATACAAACAACTGGAAATTTGGTGGTGTGGCTTACTAATGGAGATTAAAGTTGAGGACATCAAAACAATTTTCCATGGGGAAATTGTTGAATTTGATAAAAATAATAATTTAGTTTTAAATATTGATGACAAAAAGCATGAACTTAAAATAATCAGCTTTAAAAGCAATATCCTTGAATTTATCTTTGATAACTCGTACTATGAGATTAGGGTATTAGAGTCTACAAGTACTGATTTAAAGATTTTATTGAATGGAAACCCATTGACATTAAAAAAACACTCAAAGCTGGCCGAAATCATAGAGAAGTCTGCCGGGCGAGGTGGTGGTGGTTCCTCTCAAAATTCTATCTCAAGCCAAATTCCTGGTAGGGTGATATCTGTCTCAATAAGCAAAGGTGATTCTGTCAAGAAAGGCGATAACATTGTGGTTTTGGAATCCATGAAAATGCAGGTGGCAATAAAGTCACCCCGGGATGGTGTCATCAAGGAACTAAAGGTAAAGGAGGGCCAAAGCATCTCCAGAAACGATGTTGTTGCGGTCTTGGAATAGTTTATTTAACTTTTAACTTTTATTTTGCGAATTTTGCTCACCTGAAAAACGAAAAAAAGGATTTATGTCTGAATGATGTTTTTCATATGTGCTCTATTTGAAGGTTTGATTACCTAAAGCGCGCTTTCCAATTGCTTTATGGTTTTTTTAGAAATTATGTACCTATAGGCATAGTTAAATCGCTCTAAGCATTATCAATTAGAGTTTATGGAAATATTTGATTTCTTGCGAAATATAATTAATTTTGTTTGTCATTGATTTTGTTTACAATCTATTATAAAAGTGAATATATGGCTAAAGTGCGTTAACCTAATAGTAGTTTTTAGATTTTGTTTAAAAAAGGGTTATTAGGTTATTTTGAGTTAATTTGCTTTTGTTTGTAACTTGCTTTTGGAAAGATTTCTCTTTTCAACATGTCTCTTTCTATTGATATTCGTCCAGGTCCTGACAATAACAAGCTAATTGCAATAGACATTAGCAAAGATCGATTTCAAAACCTTGTGGTCCTGTAAATCCATTGCCTGATTTTATTATTAGAGTTACAAGAGCCATCTCAATTGCAAACAGGATTGCAGTTATTCTTGTAAATATGCCAAGTATCAATGCGATTCCTCCTATTACCTCTAACAAAGCTATAGGCAGGGCGAGTTCAGGGGGCATACCAACTGATCCAAGCAATCCTTGAGGTCCTTGAATATTCTCAAATTTTGGTAAACCGTGAATTATAAATGCGATTCCTGCCATTACCCTTATTGGTAAGGGGGCAAATGAGGATACCTTTTCTAAACTCATGCCCATACTGATGTTCTTGCTTCTTTTAATAGTTGATCTAATTGGTTATTGTTATTATCCTTAATGTTACTTTGTCATTTTTGGACTATCATAACAATAATTTTAATGATAACATCCTTTGATATTGTATAATTTGGAAAGGAAGGGAGGGAATGGGGTAAATATATAAATTATTTTCCATATCTTGTATTACATTGACTTTGGTCAGATTATATTGGAATTTCTGTAAAACCTGAAAACTTGAAATGTTTTTATATTAACTATATACAATATAAATTCGTTTTTTATTGGCAGTAGTAACTATTATTTTATTCATGATACTTTTAACTAAATGTTTATACAACTATTTTTCAAAACGGCTTAATGTATATGTGTGTAACAAAACGTGTAACATATTGACAGTTCAAGAGCCTTCTCATAAATCACCTTATAAAACAATCACAAGAGAAAATGGCTCTACCATAGAAATCTTTCACAAAGATTGCTTAAGGGGCATCAGAGAAAATGTTAAAAAGGACTCAATAGATGTTGTAGTAACCTCTCCGCCATATAACATGGGGATTAATTATAATGGGTATAACGATGAAATGCCACAGGACAAATACCTTGATTGGTTAAAGAATGTAGGGCGCTTGATTAAAAATGTACTTAAAGATGACGGTTCCTTGTTTTTAAATATGGGTAGCAAACCTAAAAATCCATGGGTCGCCTGGGATGTCGCAAATGTTCTCAGAACAGATTTCATATTGCAAAACGTTATCCATTGGATAAAATCTATCGCTATCAATAAACAGGATGTAGGCAAATACCCAAATATTGTCGATGACGTGGCTGTAGGCCATTTTAAACCAATTGTTAGTAACCGATTTTTAAATGATTGCCATGAATATATATTTCATTTCACCAAAAATGGTAAATCGATTCTCGATAAACTGTCTGTTGGGGTTCCATATCAAGATAAATCAAATATTGGGCGTTGGAAACAAGCAAACCAGGACAAGAGGGATAGGGGCAACACCTGGTTCATTCCTTATGACACAATTCAAATGAGAAAAGAAAGACCACACCCTGCTACATTTCCGATAAAGTTGCCTGAAATGTGCATAAACCTGCATGGATTAAAAGAAAAAATGGTGGTTATGGATCCCTTCCTAGGCATTGGATCGACTGCAGTTGCGTCGGCCAAACTAGGGGTTTCTTTTGTTGGGTTTGAAATTGATAAAGAGTATGTAGATATGGCAATAGGTAGACTGGATTCAGTTTGATGTTTTGTCCTAAAGCAATAATAGGATGAATACATCATTTTTTAAAAAAGGATATTGATAATTTGACTGATTGATTGCTGGAATGAAAATCAATATCCACATGGAGAATGGGTTTTATAAATCTCCTATATGTCAATATTTGGTATGGTGTTTGCTATGGAATAAAAAACAGTGGACATGCTCAATTTGCCATCCACTCTGGTATGCAATGATGCGCACATTTTTTTCTATGGTTTTAAACGGCTTTAAATTCCTTATAATACCTAGGTTTATATAGTAGTTTAGCTAATAGATAGTGATGACAACCAAAACTGACAATTCAACAACAAATTCCACAAACAACAACCAAAACAACAACCAAAACAACAACCAAAACAACAACCAAAACAATAACGATATCAACGAATCAATAAACAGGTCACTTGACCAAACCAAGGACAACATCAACAGGTCAATAGATGAGTCAAGAAACCAAATCCCACGTTACAACAACATTGTTAACAGTTACCAAGAGCAATCATTGCAAACAGCCAAAGAGATATCAGAGGAGTATATTGAGTCTCAAAAAGCAGTGATCAACTCACTTCAATCAGCATGGAGACCATACAGTGAAAGCTTCAATGGCCTTATTACAAACTTTACCTCTCCAAATTCCATGACTCAAGCATACACCAAATTTGTCAGCAGCTTTGCAGACAACGCAGTTTCTGCAATAAGACTAACAAACAACATCATCTTCTCAAACCTAGACTCATGGAAATCAACACTACAGCAAGCACGAGACAACTCTAGACATCTTTCAAACCTTAACGTAAATGCAGCAAAAACCTTTGAGCAAAACTC
>JADDOW010000033.1:0-7471 GCA_016782225.1 Nitrososphaeraceae archaeon | reverse complement strand
AACAACCAAAACAGCAACAACCAAAACAGCAACAACCAAAACAGCAACAACCAAAACAATAAGTAAAACAACACAACATCTATTTTTTCTATTTTTTCGCGATGTAAAATATTCAAGGAGAAAAAATACCGATTATTTTCTTTTTTGAGTCAATATCACAAGATAACATGTGTCTTCTGACTTTTTATTGAAGCTATCAATTTTACAAACAATGTATAAAACTGTTCTTTTCATTGATGGGGGGTATTTAGCAAAGATTTCTAAAAGTTTTGGACAGCCTAAAATAGATTTTCTTACCTTCTCTGAATTGCTATGTGATGCAGATGATGATAGGTTACGGACATATTATTATTATTGCATGCCGTTTCAAAGCCCATCGCCATCGGTTGAGGAGAGTTCCAGATACAAAAACGCAGAGAGATTTGTAAAAAGCCTGGTAAAACTTTCCAAGTTTGAAGTACGTTTAGGTAGGTTTCAAAAAATACAAAACGGCTTATCGGCAGAATATGTTCAAAAGGGCATAGACGTAATGTTGGCAGTTGATTTGGTAAAATGAGCTGGGGCAAACAAATTGACAAGGCCATTCTGCTTGCAGCCGATAGTGATTTCATTTATGCCATTCAGGCCGCAAAAGACGCAGGCGTATCAACAAAATTGTGCTATTCCGATAGACATCCAGTAAATGACTCAATGTTAGATGTATTTGATGATAGGGTGGTCGTTACAAATGAGCTATTTGGTCGGTGTGTTTTGTCACCCCCTCAAGATAAATGAAACCAATAAAATGATTTGCTGTAACTATGGTGTAATGTGGGTGATATGGCAAATGAAAAATCCGTATCTGGTTTTTGGTACACCTATCAAGGAATAATTGCGCTAAATAATTTGTTTTCAAGTACTATTCAAAAATTTGTCATATTATCAATCCATGTATATATCGTTTGTTCATAAACCTAGAATAATGGATAATAGAAATTTTGGCAAAATAATCATGGTTTTTACTATCCTCGCGGTAATCGCGTCATTTTTACATCTCGCATCAAGTCCAAATGCCGTATTGGCACAAGTACCCAGCAGCGGTATCGGTAACAACCAACCAAACATCAATGCGGAAAACCTTTTCAACACAAAAACAATGGTATTGGGAAACAATGTAAAGAACCTCGTGATACTTATTCCTAACGAGGGACATCATGGTCCTAACGAAGATGATGAGGCTAGGTTCCTAGAGCAGCAGTTTGTACCCAAAACCGCCGTCATCAATTCTGGAACAACGGTAGCATGGTTCAATGGTGATGTTGGCCATGAGCGCACAGTAGATGTAGCAAATGCAAATGGGGGTTCAATATTGTTTAGTACGGGCGAAATAGCGGACATGCAGGTGTCAAAAACAATCACTTTCAACAGCACGGGAACCTACAATTATGAGGCAGAGGGCGACCCCGGTGTTACGATGAGGGGTGCAATAACTGTAGGTAACATACAAAGCCCTGTCACTAATTCAGCTAACGGCGAAATAGACACAGTCGGGGTGTTGATGGTGCCAACACAAGACAAAGATGCATATATTCAGGAAGTTGCCAACGGTGGTTTGACTGTAGACAGTACATTTGATTTTAACGACTTGAGAGGGGGCCAACAGGGAACAGGGGACGTCCAAACACTCATAGTGTGGACATCAACAGGAAAGGACCTGAATAGCGTAATTTCCCCATTAAGTGAAATTTCTTCAACTTTGCCATACAGTTAACAACCCCATTTTTCATTTTAATTTTCATGATGTATTCGGACACAAAAGATGATTTTTTTAATAGGTTTATCTCTCTCCATCTTTGTACCTATCTGTCTCTTTTCTTCTTTATGGCTATCATTTGGATTTTTCGTAATTGCACCGTTAATCATGTGGGTAATTGTTTCTTTTCTGAATTTTATTGTATTACATGTGTATGAGCGTGTATATGAGATTGCATATTTTTGCTCGTGAAATGATCTTTTATTTTTTTATACAATCAAAATACACAATTTTATGGTGTTTTGGTCATCTGCACGGCGTTGTTTGTTTATGTTATGGTTGTTACCACTAATTAGTTTAAATGCTTGCTTATATTATTATCGTGCACAATATGTTTGTTGAGCACGTTTACTATTCAATCAAAGTTTGAGCGGGTGCCAATAGCCCTGTTATTTGATTGGCATACAAAAGAAGGGGCATTTGAACGGTTGAATCCCCCATGGATGCAACTTTATATCACCTCAAAAAAAGGTTCGATAGACAATGGTGGAATCGTAACCGTAAAATTGCCATTTGTCGGAGATATCGGCGTTAAGTGGAAAGTAAAACACACCGGGTATATAAAATACAAATCCTTTACAGACACTCAAATCAAGGGCTTGTTTTCCCATTGGGAACATCAACATAATTTCTTTGACTTTGGAAATAATAGCGCACTTGAAGACAGAATTGAATATGATGCAAAACTTGGACCGCTCAAGAGAGTTTTTTCGAGGATAATTGATGAAAACTTGAAATCCATGTTCCAATACCGACACAGAATCACTAAAATGGACATTGACTCCCACCAAAGCTTTAAAAATCCAAAAATCCAAAAAATTCTCATTTCTGGTTCAAACGGGTTCATTGGGTCTGCTCTGATACCATTTCTTGCCACTGGTGGATATGACGTGTCGCGGCTGTTGAGGAACAACAACCGCAAACCGGTTTCAGATGGGCAGTATGACATAGCAAAACGAATCTGCCTATACCCTTCTGAAACCTTGCAATATCGTGTAAATGGCAAGTTTGACGCCGTAATCAACCTCAATGGCGATAATATATTTGGAATATGGAGCAAAGCCAAAAAAAAAAAAATTTTTGACAGTAGGGTAAAACACACAAAGTCACTTTGCACCACTTTATCGGGATTGGATAAACCGCCCAAAGTATTGATTTCTGCTTCTGCAATTGGAATTTATGGAAACAACGATAAAAATGGTGACAATGTGTTTGATGACACGGATGAATTTAGTATAAATGGCGATTCCAATAACCTTGGGGACCATGACTATCTTTCTTATGTATGTTCAAAATGGGAAGAAGCAACCGACGTGGCAAAGAATGCTGGAATTAGGGTCGTTAACTTGAGGACAGGTATAGTGCTAGGATCATCTGGGGGCATACTTAAAAAGATGGTTGTTTTAAACAGATTGAAAACCAACATATCATTTAACCATGACAATTGGTTGAGTTGGATATCTTTGGATGATTTGCTTCGAATAATTTTATTTTGCATGTGCAATGATGGCATTTCAGGACCGGTAAATGCTGTATCACGTAACAGTGTACAGTTTCCGCAATTCATGAAAATACTTGAAAAAATTTGGAAAACCAAACTAAACATCCGAATCCCACCAAAAATGATAAAAACTTTATTGGGTGAAATGTCAAGATATACCATTCTGTCTGATATCAAATCAACCCCCGGAAAACTGATCACCAATGGTTTTGATTTTGTATTTGATGATTTAGAATCGGCGTTAAGGCATACTTTGGGTAAAGTATAATAAATAAATGATAAACAGCAAGCAAACTATTTTTTGTATTTTTTATATGTTTTGGGTTTATGTGGTTGCCAGAAAATGGAACCGGGTTATTGTTTTTCCGCCCCTTGGGCATGGATATCATTTGATTTGATAAGAATGAGAAAATCTAATCATATGGTGCTATGGACTATAAAAAAGCAAATGGCGCAAACTTAGGCTTTTTGGTCATTGTTATTGTTGCTATAATTGTGGGCTGCTGCTGTTGTTGTTAATGATTTTTGCTACTCTGGGAATTTTGTAATTACCAATGTCATATCCCATCTCCCTTAGATACTTTAGGGTTAGCTTGTAAACTATTTCGTCATGGTCAGCTACCTCTAGTATGTGATTCCATGACACCTCATTTCTGGATTGTATTTCCTTGGATAAATCTAGGGTGTTTTTTCTTGCTTCTGATTTGCAATCCTCAAAAGTTTTTCCGTTTTTATAGGGTTTGTTCCTTGGGTCGCAGGATATTGGGTTTTTCAATTAAACTATGATGAATAACACACTATATAATGCATTAAACATCTAAAATACATTTTTTGCATGTCCATAGGAAATAATATTGCTAAACCAAATAGGACTATGTGTGGTTATTTAACCTTCTTTTGCCAATATCTTGACCTAAAGATATAAAGCAATTAGGCAATAAATTCTAAATTGGAGAAGAGGACGATTATTATCTACTTTTTGGTCTTCCCAATAAAAAGAGTTTCGTTCTAACAACATTTATGCGGTTAAATATCAACTGTCACAATAACTGTAAGATCAATCCTGATACCTGTTTTTAAATTCTGACGTTGTGTCCACATAAATTGTCAATTTAGAACATTTAGAGACTGATTTGTTATGTATGTAAAATATAATGTTTTTAATAAAAGCACCTTTATAATTTCAAAAACAGATTTATAATATTGAACAATAACAATGCCAAAAATGCAATATTTGTGTTTATCGCTATAACTATTTTGCTGCCTTTTGCGTATTTTCCGATTTCTTTTGGTCCAATCTATGCTCAAACTGAATCGGGTTCTGCTGTATCTGGTTCTCCCTGTATTGCTTATGATGCAGAGGCGAGACTAATAACAATAAGCTGCAAGTCTTCAAGTATTTCGGATGTTTACAGTAGCCTTAAGGACAACAGTGTATTGAGTAAGGAAAATGTCACCAAAGACAATAAAAACCAAGGCTACTAAATGCTGGTATTGTAGTTTCTCAAGACTCAACACTGTACATTAACTCTACGGACACCTCATGGCTAAAGATAGCATCTGCAGATACCGAGTCTGCCAATGGAATAAATGTGTATGGTGGCCTCAAAATCGATTCCGTAAAAATAACGTCCTGGAACCATGCACAAAACGACTATGTAAAGTTTGAGTATGACATACTGCCAAGTAGGGAACTTGAGAAATCAGACATAAACATGATTCCAAGACCTTACTTGAGAATTTATGGTGATGCAACAGGAACGATGGACATCACAAACTCGGAGCTTGCCTATCTTGGCTATGAGCCTAAAGAAGATAACCTTGGAAGATCTGGTCTAAATTACTATGGGGGAAACGGCAGCATAATTAGGGGCAATCACATACACCATGACAATTGGGGATTTTACTCAAGTGGAGTTAAAAACATAGCAATAGAAAACAACCACGTTCACCATAACTACATGTATGGCTTTGACCCTCACACAGCTACACATGACATGGTGATAAGAAACAACACTGTGCACGACCATGGAGCAATGGGCATCATTTGCTCACTTGACTGCTATAACATAACAATAGAAGACAATGAGGTCTATAACAGCGCTGGCTCTGGAATCATGCTAAGCAGAAACATGCATGATTCCATAGTGAGAAACAATTATGTTCACAATGAGGAGCAATGCATATTCGCATCAGCTTCTCATAACAACGAGATATACAATAATAATGTGGAAAATTGTGGAAATGGCATTTACCTGAGATCAGAATCCTCTAACAACAACATCTACAACAACACAATAAAAGACACTGAAAATGGTTTTCTTGTCAACACGGGTGCTTCAGACAATAGAATTCATTCAAACACCATAATCAACGCAACTGAACTAGGCATTAGCAATGAAGAAGATGCTGGTGACGGAAATACCTTTACCGATAACACATTGATTAATGCTACCTTAATTTCACAAGATGAAGGGGAGGCTGATGAAGAAGAAGAAGAAGAAGAAGAGGACGAGGGAGAGGAAACATGACATAATTCGCATCTATCTGATTGGAACACCCGATAAAACATTATTAATACTTATGGCGTTCTTGTAATAGTGTATATATTTATTTCATTTCTGAATTAATTTATATAATGCAAATCTATATCCACTGATTGAGGAACAACATGCCTAAAACAAATTAATATCTTGTTTTCATTATTTATTCTTAGACATTTTCATTTCCCTTTAAATATGATATTTTAGATAATAAAGATTTTATCTAAGTTGTTGATATAATTATTGTTGTTATTAAAATAGTGAACAAGATTAAAAATTTCAACAATGACGAAATTGTAAAAACCTGGATAACAGGACAATAAAGCTTAACACTGATTGTTGAAAGGAAACTAGCTGAGGAATATGACTTGATTGATCCACAATATGTGGTTTTGGAAAGAAAACCAGAGGGAATACTTATAAGAAAATTGGAGATGTAATGTATGAAACAAATACGTTATAAAAGTTCAATCCGGCTAATCGATTTCGAACCCTGACACCAGATTGAATCAATGATAATAACACAATTCACAATAATTAATCTTTACCTAAACAAGACTGTTTATTTCAAATCCTTCCTTCCTCCATCTAATTTTCTTTTACTTCGATAAGTCAGAAATATCTTTTTCCAAAACTTTGTCCTAATATGATTTGCGAAATTTTTAATTGCAAGTATGTGTGTAGAATAGGGGAATGAGATGCTGTTATTAGAAAAAATATAAAATTTGCCGATTGATTTACTCGCTTTTCTATATTTTGGAAAAGAAAAAAAAGATGTTTGTTGATTTTGTGGGCAGCAACTATATCTTTCATTTCAGTTTTGGATGTGTTTGTGTACTTGAAGTTACTGAGTTAAAGGAATATACTTTTCTTTTGGTTTTTCCTCTTCATTATCTATCTTCTCAAGCTCTGGTTCGTCTTCCCAGACTTCATCATCCTCATTGATTAACTTCTTTGTGATTTTTTGTTTGTCTGCTATCCCATAGTCGGTAAAGTCGCACATATGAGTAATTATGTACATTAACCTTATAATATTAAATAGTTTTGTTATGTTGGCTTGTTGTATTTTATTGAGTCAATTTTATAAAATAATTACAACCTTTTGCTTTATTTTATTAAAATTTCATTCTTTCTTGATACTAATACATTTGGTTTAATATAAAAATAAGGTTTATTGCAATATTTTGAATGTATATACGGATTGTCTTTATTATGAGGGCGCTGTTAACTTAACGATAAATCTATAGCTTGAAGATGCTCTATTTCAATCATGATCAGTAAAAGAAAGAGAACACCTTCGTCAGATATTGGTCATGCATTGTATTTGTACTTTCTTGGCTTATCGACTAGATGTGTTGCCAAAGCAATGTTCTTTTTGCACAAAGTGAGAAGAAGCCATGTCGCAATCTGGAACCGGATTCAAAAATGCCATCCTAGAAAGATATCCCCAAAAAGAAAGGAAATTGAGGAATACATCGTCGATGAGACTTTAATCCAAGTTGGATCAGAGTTAGTGTGGCTTTGGGTTGCAATAGAGCCCGAAAACAGACAGACTCTCGCACTGTCTACCTCTAAAGAAAGGAACATGCTGATAGCAGAAAGGTTTCTCCCAGGTTTGGCCAGGGTTCATGGAAA
>JADDOW010000089.1:10543-12835 GCA_016782225.1 Nitrososphaeraceae archaeon | reverse complement strand
GAATAAAAATAATTAGTGGTCGGTTCTAACTAATATAATGAAACCTGTCATCTTTTTTGATTTAGGCCAAACCTTGGTAGATGAGTGGGATTTTATTAGTTATTTTGACAAATTATTATTTGAATCTCTTAATGGATATGGTGCAAGGATTGATTTAAGAAATTATATTACATTGAGAAATAACATAATCATTAATAGAAAGATTGGTTCCGCTGGTTTATTGGACATTGTTTCATTGACAGCTCAACTAATACTTCCGAGAGGATATGATTCTATACTTTTTAATAATATAAAAGATAATTTATTAGAAAATAAGAAGAAACTAATTAAATTGTTCAATGAGGTTCATTTTATTATTCCATTATTGTCTAAGACTTATTCATTAGGAATAATAAGCAATAATTCGTCAGGTTCTGTTGATTTATTAATAAAAGATAATCTGTTTCGGTATTTCCGAACAATATGTTTGTCTCAAAACATCGGTTCCAGAAAGCCTGATCCTAAAATTTTTAATACAGCTATAAAAGATTCCTGTACATCTATTGAACATTGTGTTATGATCGGTGATAGGTTGGATATAGATATATTCCCTGCAAATGAACTTGGTATAAAAACTATTAGAACATTGAATTCTATCTATAATGTTCAAAAACCTATATGTAAAAAGGAAGAGCCATTGTATACCATTAAATCTTTAACCGAACTTCCTGATGTTTTGTCATCTATTTTTTAGTTCTGTTGTTGTATTGTGTTTGCCATTTTTATCCAAATCTCATCAAGTTTTTTTTCTGAAATTTTTTCTTTTGTAAACATGGTGTGAATTGCAGTAGCGTGATCAGATTTTTTTATTGGGATTATGTGTACATGCAAGTGAGGAATCTCTTGCCCCGCTTCTTTCCCGTTGTGTATTGCAATCAACGATGAATTACTCTCCGATATTTTTTCAATATGGCTAATTAAAAAATGTAACGTAGTGAAAATATCGTTATTTTCTACTACGGTTAAATCTTCAACCTTTGTTTTATGATTTTTTGAAACTATTAGTGTGTGTCCTTCTTTGAGTGGAAATGCATCAAGTAATGCTACCGAATGCTTTGTTTCATAAATTTTTCTAGCCTTGATATTTCCCTTAATAATTTCACAAAATACGCATAAATTCATATGGATATGATTTATAAAACCTTATTTTTATGTTAGATCTTCTATAGTGCAAATGCAACTACATCTGCATTTTCGTATTCTATCTCATTATTGTAGATATGCTTTTATGTTGTAACTGGCTAAGATATCTGATACCTTTTAAATTGATCATCTTTTCCCAGTTGTTGATACCAAAAGTACTAATTTATAGTAAAACATTAAAATGATATATAGAAAAGAGTGTGTATGTTTTTATTAGATAGAACTAACAATCATTAGTTATATTGATAAATTTGTAAACTTGACATTAGGAATTAATTTTGGTATTTGTCTTGCTATATGTTATAATATGTGTGTTACTTGACTAATGTTAAATAGCATATATTATATCTCTTTTGTAATTTAGATTACTCTAGAATTGTGCAATTAAAAGATTCATTTGTTTTAGAAGATTAAAATAAAATAATTACAACTAATTGATTGTTATTGCTAATTAGGTGAGGTTGTCGAAAATCAAATAAAAGATATCTTTTATTTATTATATATTAATAAAATAGATTTCAGATAAAAAATTATAATATGAAGAATATTTCAATTAATGAAAAACTGGTAGTTACAATCCCTTTAAGCCTGAAAATTACAAAAGGATTAAGTGATCCTCATAGAATCAAAATCTTGGATCTACTTTATCATAAAGAACTTTCTGTAAGCGAGTTAATGATTTATTTAAAAAAATCGAATTTTCAGATAGCGACAACTACATTAAGACATCATTTGAATGTTTTAAAAAGAAATGGTTTAATCAAGATATCTAAAACCAAAGAAGTAAAAGGCACTTTGGTGAAATACTATAGATCAACTCTAAAAACTTTATTTTTTAATGATTTGTCTTTTGAATCTGTTATCTCTGATAATATAAAAATAATAAATTCTTTGTACCCTAAACTATATAAAAATATAAATGAATTATTTACTGATGAAAAAAACCTAATTTTAGATCTAACAAAATCAAAGACTATGTGCAAAATTTGTAATACTAATCATCACAATGAATTTTTACTATTTATAATATTTAGTGTAGTTCTTACTAAAGTGCTTAACAAAGTATTAAAAACAAAAATAATATGACAACTATTGCTTTTTAGTTGTTGA
>JADDOW010000089.1:0-10503 GCA_016782225.1 Nitrososphaeraceae archaeon | reverse complement strand
TGTATTTTATATCTATAACTTCTTATTTTATTTAATGCCTTTGCTTGAACTAAAACATGTAAAAAAATATTATCCCATAAAACAAAATGCGTTTAAGTTTGTCTCACCCTCTATGAAGATTAAGAAAGTCATTGATGACGTATCTTTTGAACTGGACCAAGGTGAGGTTCTGGTATTGGCAGGTGAATCTGGTTCTGGAAAAACTACATTGGCTAAACTTATCATAGGATATATAACTCCTGATGCTGGCGATATTGTTTTTCTTGGACAGAACATTCATAATTCAAAAAAAAATAAAAGCTTTTATTCGTCAATACAAATGATTCATCAGGATCCATACAGTTCCATCAATCCATACCTTAAAATCAAGGATATTGTTATGGAACCATTAAAAATTCATAATGGCAATCTAAGTTATGCCGAAAAAGAAAAGAGAGTTAGAATAGCTCTAAGCAGAACAAAATTAGAGCCTGTTGAAGAGTTTTTAGAAAAATATCCTAATATGCTTTCTGGCGGTCAAAGACAACGTGTGTCAATCGCTAGGGCCATTGTGAGCACTCCTCGATTAATAATAGCTGATGAACCTGTATCAATGTTAGATGTTTCTATACGCGCAGAAATATTATCTTTATTAAATGAATTGAGAAATAGTTTGAATATTTCTATTATTTATATTACTCATGATTTAGCTACATCGAGATTTATTGGTGACAAAATTGGAATTATGTTTGCAGGTAACCTGGTTGAATTTGGGAATATAGACGAAGTACTTTTAAATCCACTCCATCCATACACTTGGATGTTGTTGGATGCTGTAAATTTTTCTTCATCCGGCTCTAATGTGTATTATAAAACTCCTGAGCAAACAAATTCATTTAATATTCCTTCGGCTGGTTGCAAATTTTACAATAGCTGTAAACTGTCTTCTAAAGAATGCACCAGTGATCCTCAGAAATATGAGATTTCTAAGGGACATTTCGTATCTTGTTTTAATTATAAAAAACATGATGCAGATGATAACTAAATTAATTCTGTTTGATTGCTTTTACTTTATTGTGATGATTGTATTTTACTACTTGAGATATTCCATTTTTTGGGTATACTCCAAATATGATATCAGATTTAGCCACGGTAGAATCCTTTAGTGTTACCATTATTATTTGATTGTCACTGGATCTAAGCAATAGAATCTTTGACAGTCTTTCAGTGTTTTGTGCATCCAAGTGTGCGTCCACCTCATCCATCAAATAGAAAGGCGATGGTTTAAGTGATTGAAGTGCCAGTAGAAAGACTATTGCCGCCATCGTTTTTTCTCCTCCTGACAAAGAAGTGGATTCTCTGGCCTGCTTATTTGGAAATTGTACCATCAACAAAATCCCCCCAGAAAAAATATTCTCCGGATCTTCTAAATCTAGCCAAGCATTGCCTCCGGTAATCTCTGAAAATGTTTTTCTAATGTCTTCGTCTACTTTTTTGAATGCATTGGTAAAAACAATTTCCTTTTCTTTTCCAGTTTCCGCGATAAACCTTACAATAGAATTTCTCTCTTCTTCCAACTGATTTTTTTTATTTGACATTCCTCGATACCCGTCTATTATTTCTAGATATGTTTCATCCGCCCGTAGGTTCACTCTCTCTTTTATATTTTCGTATTCTAGTTTTAAATCTTGGTATAAGTTACCTACCTCATAACTTTCTAGAGTTTCATTATATCCTAATTCTTGCAATTCATTCATTTGGTTTGTCTTTTGATTTTGAAGAGATGAAATGTCTTTGTTGATTATAGCTATTTCCTTTTCCAACGAATTTAATTCTTTGACAGCTTTCCTTTCATTCTCCATTAATTTTCTGTATTTGTGCTCGTATTCCTGCAGCTTTGCATATGTGGAACTTGTTGATTGTATTATTTTGTTTTCCTTTTCTCTTAATCCTCCAAGTTCTAATTCAATGCCTTTTAGTTCGGCTTTTGACTTTTCTAAAATTGATTCCTTGTTTTCAATTTCATTCTCTATAAATTCTTCTTCCTTTATTGATTTTTGATATTGTATGTTGGTATTGTCAAAATTATTCTTTAAAAGAGATTGGGTTAAGGTCAGTTGTCTTATCTGATTGTTTATAATTTCAAGCTCGTCACTAATCCTCTTTTTCTCTTTGCTCAAAGTGTTTATTTCTTCAATATCGTTTTCATTCTCTATAGATTCAATTTCTTTTTTGATTCTATTTATGGTGCTTTCAATGACTTTAAATCTTGCTTTAGATCTATGCAGAACACTCGCTATTTTGTCAATTGCTATACTATTATCGGTATTGCTTTCAATTAGTCTTTTACTATCGCGCTGATGCTTGCTAATTGCATTTTGAATTTCAATATCTTTTTTGTTCAGATCTGATATTTGAGAATTAATAGAGTCCAATGCGTTTTTATTTGTTACCTTTTCTTCATTAAGGCTGTATAACTCGGAAATTTTTATTTTTGTTAATGTATTTAGCTTTTCCATACTTTTTTTTAAACTTTCAATAGAATCAGATAATAGAATATCTTTAGTAAGATCCGATACTTTTGAGCCATAATCAAATTGCATTAGTGACAAATTCGGAAAAAAAATCTCCCCGGTGATTGAAACTGCCTTGTGTCCATGTCTTGATAATAAGTATGCAGTTAGTGGGTTTTTTGTAAGGATGATGCTGCCAAATAAAAATTCTGATAAATTTTTTATTTCACAATATACAAATTCTGATAATGGGCCTAATATTGATGGATCATTTGGTATTTCTTTAATCTTTTCGCCATTGAGCAGCTCTAATGGGATTATTTTTAGAAATGGTATTCCGTTATTTTTGGAAAACTCTGCTAAAACAATCATACTTTTGATGTCTTTTACGACTATGGACTTCATCCATTCATTTCCAGATGCAATAATAGCTTTTTGATATTTTTCGTTCCATTTTAATAGATTAAACACGTATCCTATAATACCTAAATTTTTAAAGTCTTTCAATAAGGTTGCAATGGCGTAATCTTCAGTTAAAATATTTTTAGCTAGCTTCATTTTCTCATCATATTTTAACAATGTCGTTTCTGCATTATCAGCAATTTTTTTTGATATTTCTATCTCTTCATTTAAATTTGTATATTCATTCTCAATTCTATTGATATTGTTTTGTAGATTTGCAACATCAGAATAAACTTCTGTGATTTTATTATTTAGGTCTGATACGTATTTCTCATTTTTTTCCTTTTCTACAAGTAATTCTTGTATTACATTATCATTGCCTCTTATTTTGTCTGATAAGTTTTTGATTTTTTCTTCATTTCTGACTATGGTGATTTCTATTTCGCCCTTTATTTGCCCTAATTTATTTAGCCTTGTTTCCATAAGATTCTTTTTGCTGATTTCGTTTGAATTTAGCACGTTCTTTTTTTCTATTTCCTCAACTATTTCCTCAACCTTTTTGTTTTTCTCGTTTCTGTTTTCTGTTTCCGTTTCTATTTTATTTTGTATGCTGGTTAATTGTTCCTCATAATCCTTTAGTTTTCTGTGCTGTATTTGTTGTTCTAATAAATTATTTTTCTTCTTTTGATTTATTTGATTGAAGTAATATTGGGATTCTTTTATTATTGCATTAGTTCGTTCATATTGATATATTACTGATGATAGCTTTATCTCTAAATCTTTTTTCTCTTTATTGGAATCATTTGATATAATTAAAAATTGTTCTTTTTCATCGTTTAAAGTCTTTATTTCTTGATTTAATTTGTCTATCTCCTCCGAAATTCTTTTTATATTGCTTTCTTTAATGTCGCTTTTAGCTGTAAGGCTCGTAATATCATTGATTGTTTTCTTTAAGTTCCCAGAGACCTTTATAGCTTTTAGTCTCTTAATTTCGGATTCTAGTTGGATAAATCTGTGTTGATCATTTCTTTCTGACTCTAATTCATCTATCCTGTTTCTTACATCATTCATTTTAGTTAAAGCTATTTCCAACCTCCTATCTGATTCCTCCAATTGTTTCATGGCTTGATTCTTTTTTTCGTCAAAGTAAGAAAGCCCTATGATGTCTTCTATGATTTTCCTTCTTTCTTCTGAATTTAATTCAGATATTCTTGTTATCATACCTTGCTGTACTATGTTCAATTTGTTGGGTGAGGCAACAATTATTTCCAATAACTCCATTATGTTGTTTCTCGATACTTTTTTTCCATTGATAATGTATTGACTTTCTCCGCTATTTACCCCAGACATTTCTCTAGTAATAGTAACACTGTCATTATCTAATGGTATTCCCCTATCTGTGTTATCAAAAGTTAAACTTACTTTTACTGTCTTATTTGTATTGTTGCTTGTGGAATTGTCATGGAACAAAGATTGGAACCTATCCACTCTAAGAGCTTTTGGGCTATTTTCGCCTAATGCAAATAAAATTGCGTCTAGGATGTTGCTTTTGCCTGAACCATTAGGACCTGTAACTACAATCAATCCTTTTTGAAAATTCAGTATTATGTTCTTTGAGCCAAATGATTTAAACCCGTTGATTTCTAACTTTTTGATATGCACCAATATTTCGATAATATACAATTGTTCTAATTGTTTATTATTTTTTTTATTCTGTCTTCGATATTGTTATCATTTTAACCTTTGCTAATTTTTCTAAATCAATAAATTCACCATCATTTGAAATATCTTTTGATATATTACTGTTAGTTATGTCCATGACTTTAAACTCCTGGTCAGGTATTAATGATACTATATTCTCATGATCCTGATCTTTTACTGTTATTACCTGAATCGTTCCATTCATAACCAATTTAGAGCTATGGGAATAAAACAAATCTTTTAGCAACATTGTCTTGTTGAAGTCTTTTTTCTCATCATTGGTCATTGTTATGATAAAGTTATCAATCGATCTGTCTTTGATAAAAGGTAGTAGTTTTTCTGTGTCTCCAGGAAAAACTTCTAAATTTTCTATACCTACTTCTTTTGATTTTGATTGAGCTGTCATTATGTCCTCTTTATTTTTTCCAATACCTATAAAAAACTCGTTTTTCTTGATAATGGCGTTACTAATTATAAATTCACAACTGTTCATATCCAACTCCATGTTTATCTTGTTGTATTTCATTCTCGCATCAAAAATTATTTTATTGATGCGGTTAGAAGGATTACCTTCGTGAAAGAACCTGTAGACATTGTCCCATTTTTGTCTGAATATTTCTGGAAAGTTTTTCCTAGATATTATTTCTTTAAATAATGATTCTTCTGAGAAAAATGACAGAAACCTATCCGTTCTCAAAACCGCTTCTGATATTGGGAGATTTAATTCCTGGTATAGTTTTATTACTCTATTCCATGCTAAAAGCGGATCTGAGCTTAAATATGTTACAGAAAGATCAGCTAGTGATAGAATTTCAGCTATCACATTAATTTTTTCGCTAGAAAAACCGCTATTATCGATTTCTCTCAATAATTGGTTAACATTGGATTGAGACTTTTCATCATATGGGTAGTCTGTTCTCCAAATTAATGCTTCTATAATTTTACTTTCTAGCGGTGTTTTTATATTATTCAAATGTTCCGGATGTACTGTTGAGAACTCTTTTGTTGGGAGCAGGGGGGAATCGTTTTTTCTAAAAAATTTTATTAGCTCCTCATCGCCCAAACTAAAATAAGCATCGTGAATTCTCTTTTTCCTTAAGTGTTCTATTGTGTTGATTACTGTGGGTCTCCTTGTATATTTTGAATTACGGTATTTCAGGTCTTGCAACGGATCATAGTCATGCAACAACGCTGCAACAAGCATTATTTCATAATCTTTATTGTTTATCGGGTAACCGTGAATTTCTTTAGGCAGCATATGTAAACTCATATATGCAACTTCCAAAGAATGATGGAGATTGTGGTATTCGCTAGAGCCCTCTCCTAGACCTATTTTTTCGTATTCATTCCTTAAGAATTTAAGCAACGATGATACTTTATTTAGTGATTTTTCGTCTATCCCTATCATTTTGGATTTTATTATTAAGGATCCGATCAAGTCATTTGTTGACATTCTCGAAAGGTTGTCATTTGTATATTGAATTCTACGTTGCTTTGCGTCTGGCATCATTTCCTTTGTTTTGCCATAGATTATTCTTATCGGAAGGCTTTTGTTTAAATATGTTACCAAAGATATAAACACATTCCAGGGCTTTGTCAGTATTATTTTTTCCCTTTCTATTAATTCATCAATTATTTTTGGAATGTTTTTATTAACCTCTGTAATTGTATTTGTGAGTGAGCCTATTTCTAATTGAAAATATGCATTGAAATTCTTATAGTCTGTATTCATCACTAGCCATTGCGGAATAACTATCCTGAATTTATTGTGTCTATTAGGGTGTGTCTTCCCATTTTCTTTGGATGGATCAAAAGAATTATTCTCCTTTATTGTTATGGCCAAATTGTTTTTTCCTTGATTAAAAGGAAGATTTCGATCCCTCGTTATTTGTAATATTATATTCTTGTCTATCTTTTGTAACTCAATAAGTATTTTCCAGTATTTTCCTTTATCCATCCATTGCGGAACCTCGTTATCTCTCTCCCAATAATCTACAATTCCATAATGTGTATATCCTTCCTCCAATTGCCTAGTTTCGGGGTTAAATGTTTTGTGGTCATATTCTCCTATCATTGGGTCTAGCTTGTGAGATAAAGACCAAGTTCTTTTAACTAACTTTGTAACTCTGTCAAATTGATTGTATGCCATAAACCCCCATATACATCCTAATAGGCTGCAAATTGCAAATATCAGTTGGTATGGATCGCTGTTCTTATCCGAAAAAAAATTTGAGATCAAGGGTATTCCAAAAAACCCCGTTGCTATCATGAAAATAAATGACAACGTAATGAAAAAACCTGTTGCATATCTATAATGCAATAAACTAAAAGCCCACTTTTTATCCTTCTTCATGAAAGTATCTCTATCCTATCGAAATCGGACTTCATGTATTGTTTTTTCACTCAAGAACCTAAATTTATATTATATATTGTTACTTTCTTATATGTTTATAATCCGTATATTTTCATATCTTTAGCTTTTTCTATTACATTGCAAATGATTTTACTAGATGCAGATAATTGATTTTGGGGATTGAAAACGGATTTTAACTCTTCCACGGTGATATTTTTTTTGATATTCTCATCTTCTGACAATGCCTTAAAAAAGTGCTCTTTTGTTTCTGTTGATTTGAATGCTATCCTTTGTATGTTCCTATACGCTTCAAATCTTGGAATCCCCTTAGAAATTAGCAGTTGAAGAACAAATTCTGCAAATACTTGACCTTTGGTTATTTCGATGTTTTCCAGTATTCTTTCTCTATTTATGATTAATCCTGAGATTATCTTTATCATTGTAGTAACCATATCGTCTATCAAAATGGCCGATATTGGAATTATGAAACGTTCGTTAGCAGAATTAGATAAATCCCTTTCATGCCATAAAGAAATGTTTTCCAAAGATGTGTATACGTTGGATTTAAGTATTTTGGCAAATGATGAGATTCTTTCGCTTTTAGTTGGATTTTTTTTAACAGGCACTGCGCTGCTTCCCATTTGACCTTTCTTAAACGGCTCTTGGACCTCTCCAATTTCGGTCCTTTGCAAGTTTCTTATTTCTATAGCTATTTTGTCTAATGTTGCTCCAATTAATCCAATAATGAATACCATTTCAGCATATCTTTCTCTTGGGATTATTTGTGTTGCCGCCTCGATTGGAAAAAGATCCAACTTTTCCGAGACTATCTTTTGAACTTCAAGTGCCTCTTCTCTCATTAAAGAGCCCGTTCCAACGACACCCAAAGTCTTGCACAACAAAAACCTTTTCTTGCCCTGTTCAATTCTTGTCAAATGATCCAACAATTCGTTTGACCAAATAGCAAACTTTAAACCAAATGACATGATGCTAGCGTGTTGGCCATGAGTTCTACCCACCGCAGGCAACCTTTCATTTTCTTTAGCTTTCCTTAACAGTTCTTTGATTAATTCTTGTATTTTTGACTCTATGATTTTAAATGCATCGTACATTTGCATTGATGTGCTAGTATCAACAATGTCATTGCTGGTTAATCCATAATGAATCCACGGTTTTGTATTGTTTGAGCATAGTTCGCTAATTGCCTCTACTGTCGCAGCCATGTCATGATCGCTTACCTTTTCTAAATCCTTGATTCTGTCAAGTCTTACCCTCTTTGAGGCTATTATTTTTGTTATCTCCTCTGAAGCGTCTTTGGGTATTAGGTTAACCTTTGCTTGTGCTTCTGCAACAGCTGCTTCAAATTTTAATTCATAATCTAGTTTTTTAGTTTCATCAAAAATCTCTTTCATTTCTTTACTTCCATATCTTCCACTATCAATTGGTAAAATGGGCATTGATTATTTTCAAATGTTTACTATCTAATTTATTATTTAGGATGATTAATATTTAACAAGATTAAAATATTTAACATATAAGGAATAATGTCTAGTTCATTAGTAACAAAAAGTGGAAAACACCAAATCAATAAAATAACCGATTTTAAATTTCAAATTTTCAAAGACGAGTCAAAAGAAATGAATGTACCGGTTACAATATTTGCAAATGATTTGTTAATCTCAAAAATGATTTCAGACCGCACACTTGATCAAGCTGTAAATGTAACTACTTTGCCAGGAGTAAAAAAACATGTGGTTGTATTGCCTGATGGGCATGAGGGGTATGGTTTTCCAGTTGGAGGCGTTGCGGCGTCCGATCTGGAAGATGGCATTATTAGCCCAGGTGGTGTTGGTTATGATATTAATTGTGGGGTTCGACTTATCGGAACAAATCTAGTTGAAGCAGATATTCGTCCAAAACTTAAGGAACTTGTAAATGAACTTTTTTCCTCTATTCCAACTGGTGTTGGAAGCGAGGGCGCAATTAAGCTCACCTCTTCCGAATTAGACGAATTGCTAGTTGAAGGCGCCAAATGGTCGGTAGAGAATGGTTATGGAATAAATAGTGATCTAGATTCCTGCGAAGAATTTGGTAAAATGAAGGGTGCAGATCCCATAAATATTTCGGGGAATGCCCGAAAAAGAGGATCTCTCCAATTAGGTAGCTTGGGTTCTGGCAATCATTTTCTTGAAATTCAGAAGGTGGATAAAATATATGATGATAAAGCCGCAGAAACCATGGGAATCACAAAAGAAGGCCAAATACAAATTTTAATTCATTGTGGTTCAAGAGGATTCGGGCACCAGGTATGCAGTGATTATTTGCGTTTATCGGAGCAATCTATGAAAAGGTACAATCTAAACGTTATAGACAGAGAACTGGCTTGCGTACCTAACGGTTCACCTGAGGGTGAAAGCTACAGAAAATCAATGTTTTCAGCATTGAATTTTGCTTGGGCAAATAGGCAAATGATCACTCATTGGACAAGGATGGCTTTTCAGCGTGTCCTTAAAATGAGTGAGCAGGATCTAGACATGAAATTAGTGTATGATGTTTCCCATAATATTGCAAAAGTAGAACGTCATAGAGTTGATGGGGAGGGAACCAGGGATTTGGTTGTACATAGAAAAGGCGCAACTCGTGCATTTCCTGCGGGAATGGAACAATTGCCGCAAAGATATCGCTCCATTGGCCAACCTGTGATTATTCCTGGGTCTATGGGTACTGCTAGCTGGATATTATTGGGAAACGAAAAATCTATGGAATTAAGCTTTGGATCAACTGCTCATGGTGCTGGAAGGACCATGTCGAGATCCCAAGCAAAAAGAATCAATACAATCGAAGATGTAAAGAAAAAATTAGAATCTAGGGGAGTGTACGTGAAATCTTTGACCAAAAATGGTTTGGTTGAAGAAACACCAGATGCATACAAAGATGTGGACATGGTTGCAGACGTTTCACATAATGTTGGCATAGCTACCAAAGCAGTACGATTAATACCCCTTGGAGTGATTAAAGGATAAATTGACAGGCAACGACAACTCCAATATAGATGATCCTGATCTTGAGTTAATAAAAGCCAGAAAAATGAAGGCTCTCAAAGACCAATTTGTCTCTAAAGAAAAAGAAAAAAAAACAAGAGAACAAAATGAATTGCACAAAAAAAAATCCAACTCGGTAGAAGGCGCATCTGAGCGAGATTTTTTGTTAAGGTGCTTATATGATCGTGGCAATGAAGTTCTGGATCTGGCAGAAAAACAGTTTCCTTTCCAAACCAAAGTTATTATCAAAAGGCTAAATGAGTTGATACGCTATGGGGAAATCTCAAAGATATCTGGCGGTGACCTACTTAGTGTTTACAGGTCGTTAGGATTGAACATACGTATTAATACCAACATTTCTATTTCCGACCATGGCGAAACAATTAGCTTCTCTGAAAAACTAAAACAATCCCGAGATCTTGATGTAAATTAAGAAAACACAATATACCCATACTACCTTAATTCTGTCAATAAAAATACGCAATTACCTGAACAAAATATAGAAAAACAAAAA
>JADDOW010000046.1:73557-84488 GCA_016782225.1 Nitrososphaeraceae archaeon | reverse complement strand
TAACAGGGCCCATCGAAAATCAAAATAGATGATTAAGGAATGAAAAACGAACATCATAACAAAAAGTAATAAAATAAAATATTAATAACCAATAATAATTAAATAATTAGCAACTGTTCATAATATATACAGATATTGAAAAACAACCACAATATCTTCGAAAAATAGATTAATTGTGAGATGGATATTGCCAAAATCAATCCCATATCATTTTATCTGAGTCTGATTTAAAACTGGAAATATTTATAAATTGAAATTTTGATTGGGTGAATTATTGAAGTTTGCCAACATTGATCTTGGCTAATAGTTGCTGGAATTTGTTTTCCATTTCTTCTTTTAATAATTGCATGTCTTTCTCATATTTTTCATTTATGTATTTGATTTGCTCGTCTTTTTCATGCAATTTTCCTTTAATTATGTGACTTTCCTCGTTGTTTTTTTCCTTATACCCATTCAATTGTTTTTGCAATCTATTTTCTTTGTTTAGGGACAGCATATCCGCAACTTTTAGATAATCCTCAAAAAGTTCATTCTCTGTTGGCCGATAGTATGAATTGCTGATACCTATGCTATGAGACAATAACTTCTCTACATTAATCGGTTTCATGCCTGATATTTCGCATCGGGTCTTAAACCACTTTCTGAAACAGTGTATTGCCTGAAAAGGATGTCTTTTTTTTCCATACTCCAGTTTTTTCCTCAAACCTTGAGCCCAAATAGCCCTCTCAATCAACCGCTTTATACCAGAGGAAGCCAATTTCCTTGGTTTTGTTACAAAGCCTCTTTCACCTTGTACAGCACCTGTGTCACACAAATCCCTCATAAGCCAGCTGTTCTTATCGATTAACTCGCCTGCTTCCTCACGATACCTTATCCATTCATTTAGTGTACAGTAGGCTTCTTTTGATATGAATGAAAAGTATTCGTCCTCCTCCCCCGCATAAACAATGATTTTTCCAGCAACAATTTCACCATCCTTTTCTATTGGTCTTATGTGGCCCACTTTGAGATAGTCCCATGCACCCAGACGAATTCCTGAAGATGTCATAACGTATACGATAGCCTTGAGCCGTCTATCAGGATACTCCAACAACTTTTGTATTTCCTTGTCTGCGGGGATTCGATCATCGGCATAGTTCTTTCCTTTTGGAAGTCCTCTGGAAACTGTCTTCCAAGAGACGGAAATATCGGCCATTTCGCAGAACAGCTTTATGCTCTTTAGATAATTTCTAACTGTTGAGCCTGTTATTTCCTTTTTGCTTACCCGATCCAACTGAAACTGAATAAATCTTAAAACATTATGAAAAACCCACTGATTTACTTCTTTTTTTGCTTGCAATACAATATTCCTGCTTTTTTCTTCTACTGTATCGCCTTAAGCCCACAAAGTCAAAAACTTGCCCAGTCTTCCGATATACTTAACCCTGGTTACCGGCGATTTCATCGCGTATAAATACAGTGACCAAAGGTCAAGTTCCTTGTTGTTTTGTTCTACCACTTTTCTTTATAACACCTCATTATTCGTGGAACCCACTTAAAAGAACCGAAATGATGCGGGCCCGTGGGGATTCGAACCCCAGACAGCCGGATTTCTTTCTTATTTGTTCAGTTAAAAGTCCGGTACTCTACCTGGCTGAGCTACGGGCCCATTACCTTTTTATTTAAATACAGTACAATTTAATTTTATAGATCATTAAAACAAAAAAGCCTAATAATATGCCTAGTTTTGTCCATATATTCATATGCGCTTAACGACAGTAGTCTTTGATTTATTATACAGTATAAAGATATCCAACAGGTTAATATAAAAAAAACCATAGAAAACAGTAATTAAATTAATAATATAATGAAATAGAGTATTTACATGACCAGTAACAAGTTTCCAAACTCTGATATAACTAATTTGAACCATAGATTCTGATTATAATGAGCAATATAACAAAAAGTCATAAAGCAGGCATATTCGCAGTCTTCATCGCCTCAGCATTAATGTTGGGAACAATCTCCGCGTCAGGCATTGACTCTGCGTTAGCAACCAAAGACAAAGACAAAGACAAGCATGAGTCTAAAGACAAAGACAAAAACGACTATGAGAGCAAAAGCAATTATAACAAGAGATCAAATAACAATGGAGCATCACAATCAATTGAACAAACACAATTCAGCAAACAAAGCTCAGAATGTAGCGACAGTGGAGCTGTAGTAGTATCAGCATTAAACTGCAACAACATAGGTCTGAAACTCAATCTCAATACAGGCAGCAACGCCATAGGACAACAATAAATAACAACAACAACAACAACAACACCCCCCTCCCTCTCCCCCCTTCTTTTTATCTTTTTAACACCATAAAAAAAGTGCTAAATCATAATATCAATACATCATTTGAAATAGACAAAGAATTACGATTCCTAAGCCATTTTTCCGATACTATGCAAATGTCGCTAGACATTATAAAACAGTACAAAGAAACAATTTGTTTGCCATTAATAAAAATATAAATAGTTGTTAATATAGGATTTAGGAAAACTTTGTTTTAGAAATATTATTCTAATCATAATTAAACTAAATATGATAACAAAAGACCGTATTACTGCTATATTATACTATAGAATTGTATCTTAACTATTACACTGTAAGCAATTGAAAGATAATTGCACCATAAAAAAATGCATTACACCATACCAAGTTAATTGAGCAGTAACAAGTTTCCAAACTCTGATATAACTAATTTGAACCATAGATTCTGATTATAATGAGCAATATAACAAAAAGTCATAAAGCAGG
Organism: Nitrososphaeraceae archaeon; assembly: GCA_016782225.1. GTDB lineage: Archaea > Thermoproteota > Nitrososphaeria > Nitrososphaerales > Nitrososphaeraceae > Nitrosocosmicus. The sequence continues at coordinate 81,701 of JADDOW010000046.1, read as the reverse complement.
CATATTCGCAGTCTTCATCGCCTCAGCATTAATGTTGGGAACAATCTCCGCGTCAGGCATTGACTCTGCGTTAGCAACAAGCAGCAATTCACAGAAACTAGACAATTCAGGCAAATCAGACAAAGCAGACAAATCAGACAGACATAGTGATCACAATGATGGAAAAAAGAAATCAAATAATGACGCTGAGCAAGAAATTGAACAAACACAAGTCAGCAAACAAAGCTCATCGTGTGTAAACTCTGGAACTGTAGTAGTATCAACATTATGTGGCAACAACGTAGCAATACAATTAAATGCTAACTTAGGCAGCAATAGCTTAGGACAAGAGTAAACCCCTTTTTTTCTTTTATTGTTACAATAATTAGAAAGTTTTAACTAAACAACCAGTATCAGGTTGCAATTTTTATCAAATAATAAAAATTAAAAATTATTATAAAAAAACAATTAGAATAATGACGGATATACAAAAACATCCTTGCTTGCATTCTACCATATTATTTATTATGTTCCACGCGATTGAACAAAAGATTGCCTATTTTCCATTTTACAGAAACAACGTTATTGATGTCTTTTAATTTGTTAAACAAAGCCAAACCTTTGGAATCATAATGAAGTCGCATTTTTTCAAGCAATTCATCATTGATTAAAACTCGCTCTTCTCTAAACAAAACGGTTGAGCCGCCAGTATCGACATTTAAGATAAAGAAAATTCGGCCATTATATTTATCAGATATAGAAAATTGCCCTTTGTCATTGATAACCTTTCTAGATGGATCGTTTTTTGGCCTAGATACATTAATCATTTTCATAATCGGCTCAAGGTTTGGTATCATGTTTTTTATAAAAGATTTAAACTTTAAAATCTCATTTGAGTAAAGACCTATAGAGTCCTCATCCCACTTTAAAAAATAATTCCCAAATGAAATGTCAGGTTTAATTGGAGGGTTAAGATTGCTATTGAAAAACAGATCACGAATAAAATTTGAAGTTTGTGGCATCACCATATAATTAATAACATACATAAACCATGCTTTTATATCATATTAGGCAGTTCACCAGATAGTATTACGCATATTTTTATCGTTTATCTTGAAACTATCGCTTCTGAAAACCATTTTGGTATCATATCTTTTCCATTTTTTAACAAAAAGGATATGCTGCTATCTAAAATATAGGTATTAGCATAGTCTTCTGAATTTCTGATGCTTCGTCCATACGCTTGAATCAATCGCAATATAGTGTTCCATTCATACCATTTAGGATTTCGTTGTTTGAGCACAGATATTTTTTTATCAGTTAAATCAGGATATGGAACTTTAACTATAATTTGAAATCTAGAAAGGTCATCTTTAAGGTCTATCCCTAAATACATAGAGGGAGAGATTAAAACAGTTGGTTTCAAGCTCTCAAAATGTTTCAGAATCATGTCATTTCTATCTAATTTTGGATTTGTCTCTATCAGTCTAACAAAATTGTTTTTAGAGATGTTGTTTTTAATAAACTGTAATTGAGAATACGATGTGGTATGAATTATGCCCTTATCGTTTTTATGTACAGAGAGAAGATTATCAATAACCTTTGCTATATGGGGCAATGACTCACTCATAGTTTTTGCGCTTAACCATGCCACGTTCATCAGATAGATAGGCCTATGTTCAACAGGAAATTCAGATTCTTCGATTTTTATGAATTTTACCTGATCCTTTTTTAGCCCTACAGCTTTACAAAGGTTATCTTTACTTAATATAGTAGCACTCATCAACAAAGATACAGATCCCTTATCAAAAATATCAACAAAATAATTTGAAACATCTAGTGGCTCCATTTTAATCCGGCTTATTTTATTATCATTATCGTTTTTTATCATGTTAGTTACCAACCAATTATCCTTGTTGGATTTCAAATCATCCAGAAAAACAGACAAATTCTTTTCAAATGCTAATGCATCAATTAAATTTTTTTCGCTTGCATCAATCGCTTTCTTTTTATCCCCATCATTTCCCACCAAACTCCCTTTATTTATATAATCATAAAATCGTTCCTTTAGGTGTGTACAGAAGTCAACATATGTGTCAACATCAAGAGGCTTGTTTTCTGGCAGATTCAGTTTTGGAAAAAATCTGTTTAGGTATTCTTTATTTATTGTAAAATTTTTGAAAGTTGATACTTCAGATTCTAATGTATGGGCCTCATCCAAAATTAAAAGTTTTCTTTTGTTTACCCCCGATGAATAAAATAGATCAGATAAAAAATACTTATAATTGTAAATAGTATGACTAGACTTTACAGATATCCATTTTTGGTGAAAATACTCACAAGGTTTCCACTGAAGTTGTACAAGTTGAGAATGTTGTTTTGTTTTATCATGATATTTTTTTAGGGCATATTTGGCTATGTCAATATTCTCATAGATAGTTCCCTCCAGTTTGGTTTCATAGTCACTTAACCTTGTTTTGTACAAGCAGTCATATTCATCTTCTTTTAGGCATGGGCCGTAATCGCAACTTTCTTTAATGCCCATATCTTCTTTGACGATACAAGGAAAATTATTTCGTCCTTTAACTTCATATAGATAAGGAAAGTCTTTAGAGTACTGAGTTTGCAAATCCTTTGTCGATGTACAGATATGAGAGCTCCCAAGAAATCTAGATAGGGCAACAGCAACGGCACTTTTTCCAAATCCAGTTGGAGCTTCTAAAAAGATATATTTATATCCTGATTTTAAGGCTTGATCAATCTCACCAAGCACTTTCTCTTGATTTGAGCGAATATTATCAAACGGGAAAAAACTACGCATAGACATAAGAAAGAATAACATATTAAAGACAAATGGAATATTAAAGTATAACCAAAGATGTTTTCCTATGTTTGTCCTATTTCACTGTTTTACCATTAATTTTGCTCAAATCAAAAACAATACTAAACCATGTAGCCATATCCCATAATTCTCATAGTTTTTGAATCAGGACTAAACACAATACACAAGTTATTTTTAATATATGCTATTGGTTTTTCTAGTGCAATGACAATTTCGTTGTCTCCAATTTTTTTTATCTTAACGGTACGAATCTGCAAACCGACGCTTATCATATAATTTTGAGTCTCAATAATATCCTCTTTAAAAAATCGATTCTTGTTGAATTTGATTTGAAAGCTATCACTAATAGTTTTTGATAAACCCGGAGATGTGATAATATCCCCCCGTGAAACATCCTTTGCAGAAACACCTTTAATAGCAAGTCCTACACGAGCCAATTTCTTTGAGTGACTTACAGGATCATCGTGCATTTGAATGGATTTTATAACTACAGGTTTATTCAGAGGATTTATTTCTAATTCATCATATGTTTTAATTTCGCCTTGTTTAATAGATCCCAAAACAACAGTGCCAACACCTTTAACATCAAAAACGTGATCAATTGGGATGTAAACAGAGTTAGTAGCAGTAGCTGTATCGCTACTGGGTACTTCATTTTCTTCATATTCAACTGGTTTTAAGTCAGACAAATGCTTTTTAAGCTGCTCAAGACTATCTACGATCTGAAAAGACGACAAGTTTGTTTTTCTTATTATATTCTTAACTTTTTCTATATCAACATCAAAACTATATAAAATAAAACCCCTCTTTAGATTAAATATATCAAGTGCCAACATCTGCTCCCCTAAAAAAGAGTCAAGCCGAGTAATATTCAAAATAGCATATTCAGAAATAGCTATTGATTGGAGAAGAGATTGCAATTTTTCAGGGTAGGTATTAGAGTAACAATAAGAGAAGATTTGATCGTTGGTCTTTTTATCATAAATAGAAATATCCGTCGAGGTCCCCTTCTTGCCTAAATTGCTTGCAATAGATGTATCTCCCAATATTACAAAATTTAAACTGTTCAAAATTCTAAATTAGATAGGCTGTATTGAATAAAACCTTTACCATCATAATTTCCAAAAATCATCAAATTAAACGACGAATAATTGCCGCGCCATTCACGATTTTCAATCAAATGATTATTACACATGTAATAAAAAACGGCTTAAAGTTACACATTCCATAAAAAATAGGTATGCTTTTTATTATTACCGCTAATTTACGCCATAAGAATAAACAATGTGAACTAGTAATGGCATACTGAAATGAAATAATCCAGGCAAAATTTATAGTAGCAGAATAACTGCTATAGAGTTATAAAGGTCGGTCCATAATGCATTGCTTTTTATATGGTATAACCGAAGGTTATATACCTGAGCTGATAAATTAATTGAGCACTTTTGAAGAACTTGGTATTGAAAAATCTATAGTTAAAGCACTAAAGGAAAACGGAATTGAACAACCTTTTCCAATACAAGAATCAATAATTCCTCTCATTTTAAAGGGGGAAGATGTTATTGGTAGATCGAATACTGGAACCGGTAAAACAGCTGCTTTTGTGGCGCCACTTTTAAGTAAAATTGATCCAAAAAATTACTTGCAAGGATTGATATTAGCCCCAACAAGAGAATTAGCTATACAAATTACAGATACAATCAACCAATTTGTTAAATATAGTCCTATAAAAGCCACTTCAATTTATGGTGGCCAAAATTTTCAAGTCCAAAAGAAAATACTTAGCAGAGGAGTCAACATCGTAGTTGCAACTCCAGGAAGACTATTAGATCATATAAGTCACGGGACAATTATACTAAATAAAATTAATTTCGTTGTTCTTGATGAAGCAGATAGAATGTTAGACATGGGTTTTATTGAAGATATTAAAGATATTCTTTCATATATTAAGGCAGAAAAGCAAATTTGTCTTTTTTCCGCAACTATGCCAGAATCAATAGTACGTTTATCTAAAGAATATATGAAGAATCCAAAACAAGTGAATATCGAAAAGACGATTTCACAGGAAAACATAAATCAATCATATATACTTATTTATGAAAAAGACAAGTTCAAACAGCTTGTCAACACTTTGAAGCCTATTTCAACAAACAAAGATACCCATGTTATTGTTTTTGCAGCTACAAAGCAGCGAACAAGGGATCTTTCATTTAAGCTGAGAAATGAAAACTTTTTTGTAGATACGATCCATGGCGATTTGAATCAAAGACAGAGAGAGAATACACTGTCAAGATTTAGAAATAAAAAGTTTAACATATTGATAGCAACAGACGTTGCTTCACGTGGATTGGATATTCCAACTGTAAGTCACATAATTAACTATGATTTACCAGATGATGTTGAAACATATTTCCATAGAATAGGCAGGACAGCACGTGCTGGTGCCCAAGGTACATCTCTATCCTTTGTATCCCAAAATGATATGTATATCTTGAGAAAAATCCAAAACATTACCCAAAATTCATTGAAAAATCTAAATGCAGAACTAGGAATAGAAGTCGACTTTAAGGACAGCACTGGCGGTGCAGGCCCAAGAAACAATCGCTTTAGATCAAGCTATCAAAGAAGAGAATATGGCCAAAACAAATATTCTGATGAATACAGGCCAAGAAACAACTATGGCAGTGGCGGTGGCGGTTATGGCAACCGAGAATACAGGCCAAGAAACAACTATGGCAGTGGCGGTGGCGGTTATGACAAAGAGGACAGATATCAATCAAGGTTAAAAGGAATAACCAAACCACTAGGCAGAAGAAATAACTACGACAAAGAATATAGCGACAACTAGCAAAAAAATATAATAGAATTAACTAAAACACACAAATTTTTATTTTTTTATATTCAAAAACAAATTTAGTCTTACAGTCAATATAATAGATAAATGTAAAACTATTCAAAGCAGTTCCTCTAATTCAACAAAATACATTTGCGTTCACATTTTAATCACATAGATAATACAGTCAAAACATAATACAGCACCATCTATTGATTTTAAAAGTAATAATATGGTTGTAAGGAAAAAAAGCAGCTAGTTAGAACTCATGGCTTAATTGACGCTAAAATAAAAAATTTCAGATAAACTAATGGATGCAGTATTCCTAAAAATTTAGGGTATGTTCGTGTTCTTCAGACGATAATTCTGTGATTTTGTTTTGTTTATGGCTGTAACAACAGTGCTTGTTGATGGAAAGTCTATACCCTGTAGCGCTATTCTGGATTACGATATCGGTAACAGCATTTATAGAAAACATATCGATAAAAATCATCACAATAATATCAATAATAAAATTCTTCTTAACCTTCATTTTTTTCTCATTCAAAAAAAAATAAACCACATAGTAAATAATTGAATCGATTGATATAAACTCAAATCAAAAAAAGAATAATTAGTTCTAATTACAGTTTTATTTAATATAATTGACAGATACAATAGAAGCCCAAAGCAACAAAGCAGGAAAAACAGTAAGTGAATCGGCAGCTGAAACCACTGTAGTAATGTTACCTTCAGATGCAAATCCCCTGGGAAACGTTTTTGGAGGAATGATCTTAAAACATGTTGATTTGATTGCAGGTTTGGTGGCAAAAAGACACGCTGGTCATGCAAATATCGTCACAGCTAGTATGGATAGTATGACCTTCTCCAAACCAGTATATATAGGAAACGCATTGATACTAAAAGCAAGACTAAATTATGTAAAAAGAAGCTCCATGGAGGTAGAAGTGGATATTGAGGCAGAAGATCTAAATAAATCGCAAAAAGTTTACACAGGCACTGCCTATGTTAGCTTAGTGGCACTAGACGAAAAAGGAAAACCTACTGAAGTCCCAAAATTGATTTTACAAAATAAAGAAGAGGAGGAAAGATACGCAGAAGGAGAAAACAGGATGCAAATAAGATTAAACAATAGAAAAAAGAGAAAGTTAGGGGTTTAGAAAATCTTGGTTTCATCCATAGGATAAAGATAAACATTTGTCTTTTCATCATTAACTGGTGTAGAATTCAACAAAATAGAATACTCTATTTCAGAGTTATCAAGTCCACTGCCATTTTTACCCATAATGCAATCACTACTAACAGCGTAATCAAGTGTTAAAGGATTAAACGGCTCCAAAGTTATCCGCTCCTCCCCTAAAATACCACAAGCCCTCATAGAGTTGGTCATTATTCTTCCGCCATCATTTAATAGGTACTTTACACCGTATTTTTTTCTCAAGATCTCTAGCCCGACTTTGGTTTCAAAACTTTTACCAGTGACAATATATGAAATTAGTGGAGACTCCTTAACAAATTTGGAAAGGTAATTATAAACTTCAAACGTAGTAATGAAAATAACTTTTACCTTGTTCTCAGGGTTTAACATCGCAATTTCATTTTTGTTGTATAATTCAATGAAGTTAGAGTCAATAACACTCCTTATTGTCCTAATAGATACAATAAAATGAAATTTACTGTAATCTACAAGTTTTGCAGATAAATCCAAAAGATCTTGGTAAATAGGATGATTATTTTTGTCAACATTTTTTCCAAAGAACTCCCATGACCATATTTGGTTATGGTTTTCCATCATGTTATTTATTGTTACAATGATGGCGCTATTTCCAACAAGAATACGATGCAAGGATGCAAAAACGCTATCACCCAATTTTCTGATTCCACCAGTCAGCAGGGTAACACCACCACCTTGTTGCCCAGGTATTTTGTAAGCATACATTCCACTATTGGGCGCGTACACTTCCCCAGCAATAAAGCTTGTTGCCTGATAAGGAACGTTCATTCTATTAACATATTCATCAGATACTCCCAGCACAACATAAGGGAGAATCTTAGATAAATGGCTACAATTTAGGTCTTTACTTGTATCAAATAACTGGATTCCCCTTTTTTTAAAATGATGGAGTTCTTCTTCGCTTAGAGCCTTATTTTCATAGAGGCAATCAAGTTTTTGATGATAACCCTCAATGAATTCTTTTAACATCAACCAATTATATCAACATAAATATAAAAAGAAAAGAAAACAATTGGTTTTGAGCTAACAAATTGTTTCAAGTGTCAGTTGGTTTTCTCCGTCCGTTTTGTTACACGGAACAATAGCACCATTTCAGAAACGCATTGTTTATTTTGGTTTAATGGTTGTGATTGGCCTACACATCGACTAGCAAAGTAACCCTCAAGAGGTGTTTGTGGTGGTATAGGAATAGGTAAAAACATACAGCATTGGTATTTAATGTCGTGTGCCCCTCTGCAGGATTGTAATCAGTTATT
>JADDOW010000046.1:0-73416 GCA_016782225.1 Nitrososphaeraceae archaeon | reverse complement strand
TGTAATCAGTTATTGCATCTTTGCCAACCAAACAATTAAAGGAACCAGCATCAATACCACCTGCAAGTTCTCATATCCAACCTCCGAATAGTCACCAGTTACCCCAATCTAAACAATCGGTCATTGTCAGCATTTCCAAATATGTTGTCATATTAACTTGTTCCTTTCAAAAAATCACTTAAGTTTAGACTACTTTATTTGGTGTCGAGAGCATGACCACGGAAATCAAATGGAGTTAAAAATTATACGCATAATGTAAAAATCGACAACAACATTTTCGTTATTTTATTAACACCAATATTACCATTTAGCAGTATAACAGAAGAGTTAAAATAAATATATTTATCTGTAGCAATGAGATTATGACCAATAAAAAAGCATACTGTTTCAATAGGTTAAATAAGCATAAGACGGATATAATTAAATTAATCCAAGCTAAATTGTAAATGGTAAGGAATCTAATACAATAAAATAATAAAGGATTTTTGAAATTGTCTTTTAATCCATCAAATATTAAAAGTTAGTGTGAAAATGGATTGATGAATTAAACAAGTCATTTTACCATCATAATCTAATTAAAGTTTTTAGAAATAAACAATTACGTATTTATCCAAAACAATCTTCATAAACAATATAAACTAAAATACTATGCAAATGCATTTCAATAAAATAAAAATCAGTCTCATGTTCTTTGTTTTTCTGGGTTTGGCGTCTTATAGTTTGAGCTCATTACCAACAAAAGCAGTTTATGGCTACGATTATCTTGTAAACTATAACAACAACTATAATGGTTATACCTCCCCAGATATACCACCTGACAAAGAGTCTGCATTACAAAATATTGATTGTGTTGTGAATTTTATGCAAAGCTATGTATTTACATCCTCATCTGTACCTAGTTCTTACGCCTGCAATAAAGATACAGCAGCAACAACAAATGATGATCCTAATTGGTACCAATCAAATCAAGGTCGGTATACATCCTCAACATATGATGCACAACAAGATTTCCATCAAGATTCAGGTACTATAGGTACTGTGAAAGTAATGGATCTAAATGGTACAGACAATATTGATGGACATCCAGCACCTTACTCATACTCAAGTTATTTTAAGCCTGCTGTTACCTATAAGATTAACATGCAAAACGAAAATGACGATGACGATGACGATGACGATGACGAAAAAAAAGTGTATAACGAAAATACCGTAACTAAAGAAGAACGAAAAATTTTATTAAAAGCATGCTTTGAGAGAGCAGAAGACAAAGGAAATTACTTGTCATCAAAGGAAATGAAAGAATGTGCTGAAAACTATAACAGCTAATCTATAGTTTTTATTCCAAAGTATTGGCCAGGATGTAATTCAATATATATATGGACAGGCCGAAGAATAATCTATAAAAAATAATGTCAATAAAATTGTTAGGGATTTCAGGAAGCATGACAACAAGTTCCTACAGTCTCAAAGCATTAGAGTTTGTTTTAAATGACGCTAAAAATACCCATGGTTCAGAAATAGAGATTTTTGATTTAAAAAAAAACAAATTGCCATTTTATGATCCAAAACCAGATATAGATCCACAAATTACAGGTATAGAAAAAGAAAACATTAAAAAGGCAAAACTGATGGTCCAGTGGGCCGATGCAATAGTTCTTACTACTCCCGATTATCATGGTTCAATGTCCGGAGTATTAAAAAATTTTTTAGACTATTTTTGGAAAGAGTTTACCGGGAAAACCTTTGGTTATATTTGTACATCATATGAGAAAGGATTAACAGTAATGGAGCAAATGAGAACAGTAGTGCGGCAATGCTATGGGTGGAGTATGCCATATGGAATTTCAACCAGTTCCAACGACTTTGACAAAGAAGGCAACATAATAAATCCAAAGTTAATCCCCAGGTTACAAATGTTATCAAGGGATATAACACACTATGGAAAAATCATAAGAGATCAATTTCTTTCAGATGTTTCAAACAGGATAAAAGAGTCATATTCTTACATTACGTGGGATGACAAAAAATAAGAGATAAAAACTTTTTATTGATTTTTAACATAAGTTGATAATAGATAAAATCATCAAATCATTTAATGATTGATTTAACATATAAAACAGTATCAATTGCATAAAACCATCACATCGTCTTACCTAAAATGGGCTGGTGGAAAAAAAGGACTAGTATTCATATTGGATAAACTCACACCAAAAAACATAGAAAGATATTTTGAGCCTTTCTTAGGAAGCGGGGCTTTTTTCTTTTATTTGGTTCAGACAAGGAAAAAATTTCAAGCTATTTTATCAGATTCCAATTTTGAGTTAATCAATACGTACAAAGAATTAAGAGATAATGTAAATGAACTAATAGAAATTTTGCATGAACATCAGGAAAACTATAACAAAAATATGGAAAAATACTATTACTACATTAGAGATGGGTATGTTCCAAAAAACAACACTGAACTGGCAGGAAGGTTCATCTTTTTGAACAAATCCTGTTATAATGGATTATACAGGGTCAACAAATCAGGCAACTTTAACGTTCCCCATGGAAGATACATAAATCCAAAAATTTGTAACAGAGAGAAACTAATGGAATGTTCCGAACTACTGCGTATTTACGAAGTAGAAATATCATGCGAGGTTTATAAAAACACCACATCAGAATGCGAAAATAACGACTTTATTTACTTTGATCCGCCATATTTTCCCATATCAAAAACATCAAAGTTTACAGATTACACTAAAGAGAATTTTGGAATATTAGAACATAATGAATTAGCTAGGGAGTTTGAAAGGTTAAGCAACATCGGAGCTAATGCAATTTTATCTAACTCAAATTCAGATTATATAAAAACATTATACAAAAAATATGACATAATAAAAATAAAATCCTCACGAAATATAAATTGCAATTCAAAAAAGAGAAAGGATCATTATGATTTGATAATTCTTAACCATGATAAAAAAATAAAAGATGATAAAATAATTTCAAAAATTCAAAGTACAAATACAGAGAATAGTCTCAGAAGAGAATGATATTTTTTTAGGTATTATATCAGGCCAATCTGCCTAAGCTTTTGAGGTAGATAGGTTTCCGCCAAATATTTAAACCCATGTTTAAAAAATGCGTCCAGTTCACATTTTTCCTTTTTGTTTAAGAAAAGATTAAGTTCTTTTTGCCACTTTTTATCTTGTAGCCAAGGTTTTTTTTTCATATCATTGGCTCTGTTAATGTCTTCATCAGTAGCCGTCAAACGGGCCACTTCAGGAATATTATATTCATATATGTCAGAAAACATCATCCCAAGAACTTGGGCATTTGGAGTTACCAATCTATCGCTATCATAACTTAGTGACTCACTGCCAATTTTATACCTCAAAGCAATGCCTAACCCCCAGGGGTCAGCATCAGCAAAAACTACTACAGGTTTATTCCAACTTTCGTTTAACTTTTTAACCATGATTCTAGTGGCTCTATCTGGCTCCCCTGATCCTGTCATTAAAATAGCATTGTATTTTTGAATAAACCCAGATTTTCGAATATTACTTAAAACAGTATCTTTTTCTACAACCATTACAAAATCTGCCTTTACATCCTCTATTTGTACATCCCCAATATTTGTCGGGATAAGCTGAGAAGTAGACCTGCTTCCCAGATTGCAATCAATTATATCGCCACCAACCCTTAATTTTATTGGTCCTGAAATCATACCTTTTGGTTTTGATGTTACAGAAAACTCTTCTCTAGGTATACCAGTCAATAACTCTACGGCTTTGATAGCGTCATCGGAATTATCCTGATTATTCCAAAACTTTTGCTTATTTTTTTCATCACCGACATTGCTAAGGGTGGCATAATACATCCCTCTTATTGTACTTTCCATATCCTCATCGAGCAATTTTTTTACTGCATTTGCCATAACAAGGTATTGGGCAAATGTGGGTATTTTTTTTACACTATCTGGACTAACTTCAATTTTTTTATCCCCTATAGTGAGCATTCTCTTTTCATTAGACCACACAGTATTATCGTATCCTATTTTGGGTAAATCTAAAATCGGCATTTGTTTTTGGATAATTACATCCTCCGAAATTTTTTTCATTATCTTTTTAATTATCAGTATAACTTCATTTTTTTTTTCAGATGACAAATGTATTGTTATCTACTTCGTTTTTCTCTTATTTATCCTTCTATAAGAAAAACCTGGTGTAGATTGAACATCGGCATCCTCATTTATCGCCCTTTTTCAGAATTACCATAAATTTTATTGTGCGTTTCTCCAATTGCATCTTTAGCATTATCATCACTATCAAGAATTAGTTTTTTTTTGATTTTTTGATTTTTTTATCATTTTTGTGCCTTCTCTCTTTTTCTTTAGATTTATATGAAACAATAAGAGATGCATCGGAATTGCTTGATGAGTTTGATAGTGCCTTATCTAATTTGGTATTTTTTATGGATTTATCTCCGATATCCTCATAATTTTTTGAAACTGTCAGTTTTTTCTTTTCCAAATCCACAGTTTTATTAGATAAATACAAAGAAGATTCAGGCACAAAATCAGAATGGGGTGGTTCAGAATTATTAACAACATTATCATCATCCCCAACACCTATTGATTTTTTTGTTAAATGTTTTTCAATTAATGTAGAGAAAGAGTCATCTAAGTTAGAGTTTTTAATGCCTAATGAATCCGTTATAGCGCTAACTATAAATGGTAAATAATGTTTGTATAACTTCATTTTATTTTCCGCTTCCTTTAATTTAAGTTCCTTTCTTATTTGTGTACTTAGCTTTCGATAAAGTTCAGAAAGACAAGATTTCATATAGGATTTTAACTCCCCTTCCGATGCAATGCTTTCTTTACCTGCGGTTTTATAAGGTATTTTTGTAGAACAGATATGAAAGAAGATGTGTATTGGCAAAACTTCAATAACACGATCCCTTTTTGATTCCTTATTGGTAGAAAACTGCTCTTTAGCCTGTTTTTTAGTAATACCCAATTTATTTATCTCTACTTCTGATACTACCTCTCTTGCCACATCAGAGCCTTCATCATAGAGCAAAGGAATTTTATTAGCAAACCGGAATAGTTTAAAAGAATTAATATCCCCACCGTACGCCAATCCAGTTTCTATAATTGTTGGCCTGTTGTTTATTATACCAGTTCTTGAGGTATATGCAGTAAGTACAGGTTGTAAAACTCTAACGGAAAAATTAGGTTTAGACACTCCAATATTGCTTGCTTCGGTTTTTGAAACATTCTTATCCTCTTTGTCATGATTTAGTTTTTTAGCCTCATTTACCATCATAGCATCACGTTTATTATTATCAGAACTTGTTTCAATATTTTTATTGGAAACAATGGTATATTCAGACATCATTCCAATCGTAAGGATTCCCTGACCAATCGGGCTTAGATGATCGGTGTTAGGATTCTGAAATTTTGTTTTTTTGCAGATATTTACTATTTTTATGAGATCATGTTCACTAAAACTAATTTTAGTGTCCTTTAGGTCAAAATCCAAATCTGCATTAGATATAATTTCTTTTGCCTTTTCATAAGATAATTTTTGGAAAGAGTAACACAATATTTTTGGTAATGTTATCTTTTGCCCAGAATGTTTAGAGATAGCTTTTTTCAGTGTTTGAAGGTCCATATCTGACGGATGCGGCAAAATCTCCTTTGCGGGGGTAGGCATTATTGAAGTTCGCCTATCAAAGGAAAACATTCCATCATCTGTTTCAAAAGTTATAAAAGCATATGGATTTACGATACTTGTTTGAGTAACATAATCATAAATCTTGTTTTTGGTGATTGGCACAAGTCTCGCCCTCAGGACAACCCGTATTCTAAAACCAGAGGGCCCATCAATATGAGACTCGGATTTATTTACTTGTTTTTTCAATAGAACTATTGGTTTATTAGTTCCAATGTCAGTTCTCAGCTCAAAGTAATATTCACCTGCCTCTTCCATCGATTTACTCCACACCTTAATTGGAAAATCGGTATCCTTGGTAGAGAATGCCGCAACCATTTTCAATCCAACCCCAAAAAGCCCCCGCTGTTGTTTTTCCATGTATTTTGCAGATGTTAAGAACGAACAAACGGCAACAGGTAATTTATCTGATGATATACCTGTGCCATTATCTTCACAGTCCAATATCCAAAGATCATTGGATTGATCAAATGTTTTTAGCGAGATTTTAATTGAGGGTAAAATCGAAAATAGTTCACAGGAATCTAAAGCATTCTCTATCAACTCCCTCACTGCCATGTATAATATACGCTCCCCAGTGAAACCAGCTAAAGCCGAATTATCAACAAAAAATTCAGATTCTGCCTTTTTGTTATAGATAATTTTATGTTTATCCATTTTCACGGATTGTTGCGGATTATTAGGAGGTTTTTGCTCGTCTTGTTTCAAAACTGATGTGGCAGGATTAGGAGATTTCAAATACATATATAAACATCTTATTTGATTTATTCGTTTTTTATCAATGTTACATATAAATGGAAATTTACAAATAATCAATCGATTTGTGAGCCATACGGTGTTGACGCATTTTTTAATTCTTTGATAGTATTAGGCATTATTTCTACCAGATAGCGTTTTCTTTCTTTTTGTATTACGACATAATCAGTGCCTGTACCTACAATGCAACCATCCATCAAGTCTTTTATTTTCAAATATTTAAAAAATAAGTTCACATATATTTTTGGTTTTCCATACAATTCCTAAATTTCTTTTTCTTTTTGCATAGAAATCGAAATTAAATCCTTATCCCCTATGGCATTATTTTAGGCATAATGGCGATATACATCGTTTTTAATTACAGTTACAAAAAAAAGTCAAAATCCAAAGTTAAACGATACTGCAACTATAAGTAGAGTAGTTTTCTCCCATATACAGTTCAACATAATTGAATTTTCATTTTTTTCTCTTAGTATAATGATGTATCAAGTCATCTTTTAAATTCACAACGTTAAATAAGATTAATTGGAAATCATCCAATTACACATATCCAAAAAAGGCTAATTGGTTTTGAAGAAACAAAATTATGCATTTGATGAAAAATTCATCATTACTTTTCATATATGGATTCTCATATAATAAAAATCGATTATGTTCACTCTTCGGAAGTTATTTTTTGGGTGGCAAGATTGTGCCATATATGGTTCTGCTGAAACCATCTGTAGTTTAAATCAGTTGTTTGGGTTTTTCAGCTGATATGTTTTTTTATATTCAAAATGGGTTTGCGGGAAAAACATACCGGAAAAACTACGCCGATTCGAAACGCCATTCCAACTAAAACTAAATATATATGAGTTCATGGTACTACAAAGGTGTTGCATTTCTATAGGAGAAAGTATGTAGTCCTTGGGCTGCCAAATGTTAAATAATGTTCCTCAATATAATCTACCGCTGATTCTTATTTAAATGTCATATGATTTGATAACATCATGTACAACGTAATCTAATTGAAAGTTTGCTACCTTTGTTTTGTTGCAAAAGTAAAGTTGAATCATAACGATGTTTAAGTTTATGATAGGTGAATAATAAAATATTTGGTAAAGGGTCACTTTCTACTGCCACTTTGGTTTAACTATACATGAATATAGAAACAAATAATCAAATAATTATATTATGGTATTTTACCACCCATTCCTGAACATCCAAAATTAACACAGAATGATCGTATAGAACCTAAAAACTTATCAGGAAAATGAAAAAATAAAAGGTACGTTATTAGTTATTATGGATGCAAGATGTACTAATTGCAACGATAAAGCAAACTATGATATTGAAAATAGTAAAATAATTTGTAAAAAGTGTAACATAGAAATTGATTATGATGAATACATAGAGAAAATGAGGGAGAAGGCATTAAACATGGCAGACAATGTTCAAGAGAATTGGGAAAAATCAGGATTCTAAATTTTTTAGTCTAACACCAAAAAAACCTTCTATAAGTATGTATGTATGTATATTATGTTAATTCCATGGCTAGTATAGGTTAACAATATACTCAATATACACCATATCAAATTAGATCATGAAGCATTTACTTTTTGTTCTTCATGTTGTACATAAGCAGCAAAACCAAATACTTTAGCAAGATTAATTAAGGCTAAAAATTCATTGTACAGGAGTTTGGTAGAGTTTAAAGTAGTTATTTCAGATTCTTACGGTAGTAGTATTAGTCAAGAGATTAAAGATAAAAGTGCACAACCCTTATTGGGTTCTAAAATAGGCGACAGCATAGACTCTTCAGTTTTTGGATTTAATGAAGGAAAAATAAAGATAACAGGCGGCAGTGATAAATCAGGTACTCCAATGCGGTCAGATCTCCATGGAGGAACAAAAAAATATATTCTCATGACTAGTGGCGTCGGATTACGAAACATGGGTCCAGGTGAAAGAAAAAGAAAGTTAGTTAGAGGAAATCTGATTACAGAGGAAATCTATCAGCTAAATTGTCAACTAATCGATTCAAAACTACCCGAAAAAGAGAAGGCCGAAACTATTCAGGTAGACAAATAACACCAGTAAAAAATCAATAGTAAACTTTAATCTCATTTTTATATCTATACCTATATCGATACCTCACTAGATAGGAAATTCAGTTTCAAGTAAATTAATATTTGAAAGAAAAAATACAAACAACATTGCACTGGAAGGATACTTTACCTGAGTGGTATATTCAAAAATATGGGTTTCAGCCATGTATAAACATAGGCACATCAGGACATGTTGATCACGGTAAAACTACTCTAATAGAAGCTATTACAGGAATATGGACAAGCGGTCATAGCGAGGAACTGAGGAGGGGAATTACCATTAAAGTGGGGTATGCAGACGCGGCATTTTACAAATGTCCAAATTGCGAACCACCCTCTAACTACTCAGTCCAACCTACTTGTAAATTATGCAATTCCGATGCACAGTTATCAAGAGTAGTTAGCTTTGTAGATTCTCCCGGGCACGAAAGTTTAATGGCCAACATGCTTTCGGGGGGTGCTTTGATGGATGGTTCCATATTGGTTATTGCAGCAAATGAAAAAGTTCCTCAACCCCAAACTAGAGAACACCTTTTAGCTTTACAAGTATTGGGAATAAAAAATATTGTAATAGTTCAAAACAAAGTAGATCTAACAGAAAAAGAAAATGCAATAGAGAATTACAACCAAATCAAAGAATTTGTAAGTGGAAGTGTTGCAGAGAATGCCCCCATAATACCAATCTCAGCCCAACACAAAATAAATATCGATGTGTTGATCGAAAATATTGAAAAATTCATACCTACGCCAGAAAGGATCAATAATGATACCGGAATAATGCACATTTTAAGATCCTTTGATATCAATAAACCAGGTACACCAATTAAAAACATCAAAGGCGGAGCGCTTGGAGGAGCATTAATCCAGGGGGAATTTGAGACAGGCAGTGAAATAGAAATTCTACCCGGAATTTACAATGATAAAAAGAATAAGTATGAGCCCATTTTTACTGAAATTGCATCATTAGCTACTGGTGCCGGTATAGTAGACAAAGTAAAACCAGGGGGTTTAGTCGCAATTGGTTCAAGATTAGACCCGTCATTTATAAAAAGTGATTCTCTAATAGGTTCAGTTATTGGAAAACCGAATTCACTGCCGGATACAGTTGATGAAATAACAATTGACATCAATTTATTTGATACAGCCGTAGGAACGCAGGATATGGTAAAGGTGGATCCAATAAAAAATAAAGAAAACCTTAGGTTAAATATTGGAACAGCGGTAACAACAGGGACTGTTACAAGCTCAAAAAATCAGAGAATCGAAATAAAGGTAAAAAAACCTGTTTGCCTGATGTCAAAAAGCAAAGTAGCAATAAGCAGAAGGATAGCTGACAGATGGAGATTAATTGGTGCCGGTATAACTACATAGATTAAAATGGAGATTATTTGTGACACAAGTTTTTTAATGGTTTTATGTTACGAACCAGTTAAGAATATAGAATACCTAGACTCAAAATTCGGGAAAACCATATTTTTGATACATCCAAGAGTAATCAAGGAACTAACACAAATAAAGTATTCTGGGAAAATAAAAAGATCAAAGATAGCAAATTTAGCTTTAGAAGTCATAAATAAAGAAATCGAGAGTAAAAATTTTAAATATATAGAAGATAAGGAAGACAGCAGTCCGCTTTATACGGTAGATTCGCATTTGTTAGCGTTATCATTACAAAATAAATGCCCATTAGCAACAATAGATAAAATTCTAATGAAACGGGCATTAGGGAGAGGCGCAGATGTCATTACTTTAAAAAACAATAAAGTAATTTTTGTGCATTCAAATATCAGACCTAATCAAATTTAAATTATCCCCGATATCTTTTTTCTATATGTTAGAGATTGACGGAATAGATATACAGTGGATTGGACATGACGGCTACAGGCTAAGAACTAGTAACAAGGTAATTTATATCGACCCATACAAATTATCTCAAAAACACAACAATAAAAAAGATGCAGACTTAATTTTTATCACACATAATCATTTTGATCATTTAAGTATTGAGGACATAGACAATTTAATAAATAGCAATACAAAAATAATTTGCTCTTATGAATGTGTTCAGCCTTTAAACAAGAAATACAACAAAAACGAGATTGTAACCCTCAATCCTAAAGAAAAATCAGTAATTGGAGATATAAAAATAGAGGCCGTAAGTGCATATAACACAAACAAAAGCTTTCATCCCAAGGGAGACAATAAAATTGGTTTTATAATAAACATAAATAATCTAAAAATATACCACACCGGTGATACAGATATAATTCCTGAAATGGAAGGCATTGATCCAGATATAGCATTTGTCCCGGTATCAGGAACATACGTTATGAATGCCGAAGAAGCAGCTAAGGCGGTAAACGAATTAATCAAGCCAAAAAGGATTGCAATACCAATGCATTATAATTCAATTGTTGGTTCTATCGGTGATGCAGAAACATTTTGTAACAAGGTAAATGTTTGCAAAACCGAAATACTAAAGGTGGAGTAAAATGGAGATGGAAAATCATAAAGGAATAGTAAAGAAATATTAAATAAGAAAGTTTTAGAAAAAAATAGGAAAAGTGTAAATAGACAATGGCAGAAAAAGAGTATTTAAAGCCTCAAAAAAACAATCACAGAGTAAAAACAAGGTATTTATTGATAATTGCGATAATATGTTTATCGTTTTCAGTTGCATTTGTTTTAAGAGCTTATCCAATTAAATATGGATTTTATTTAAACGAGTTTGATCCATTTTTTGATTACAGAGCGACAAACTATATTGTTGATAACGGAATAGACGCTTATTTTAAATGGCATGATTTTATGTCATGGTATCCTGAGGGTAGAGACATACCGGGAACATCGCAGTCGGGTTTGCATATAACTGCAGCAGTCCTTTACCAAATTTTTGGCATGAATTCATCATTGATGGATTTTACCATTTGGTTTCCGGTGATAGTTGGGTCTGGGTCCACAGTATTGATGTTCTTGTTAGTACGATGCATAACAGGTAAAAATGTCCCAGGGCTAATAGCATCAGTTTTTTTTGCAGTAAGTCCTGCCATAATTCAAAGAGGAAATCTAGGATGGTTTAAGTCAGAGCCATTAGGGATTTTTTATGGATTAGGTGGAACATACTTATTTATTTCCGCATTAAAAGAGAGGAAATACAAATTTTTAATTCCCAAAGCAATATTTAGCGGTGTATTACTAGGGTTGGCAGGAGCATCATGGGGTGGAGCTCAGTATTTTGTTATCCCAATATCAATTTTTATAGTCATACTTGCATTTGTTTCAAAAGATCTGAAAAACCCCCTATTGGTATCTGTTCTATTTACAGCATCAGTTTTATTGGTTGCATTAGCATTCCCAAGGCCGGGCACATCTTTTGTCTTTGGACTGCAAGGGATGCTATTGATGGGAAGTACCGCATTCTTATTCCTGTCAACAATAGTAAAGAGAAAAAGTTCTGAAAAAAGAGCAATTAGGAATACGGCCATAGTCTTTGGCATCATTGTTGTCATAGGGATTGCGATAATCTCAAGTGGTCTCTACCAATCGCCCTCATTTAGATATCTTAACGCTGTAAACCCATTTTTATCTGCGCAAAGTGCGCTAGTAGAATCTGTTGCAGAGCATTCTATGCCTACAATAGTAGACTATTTCAGGCAGTTTTCGGTTTTAATACTTTTTTCAGGCCTAGGAATATGGATTGCATTTAAAAACAAAAGCAACACCACAATGATTTTTGCATTGATAATAGGTTTGACTGGAATCTACATTAGTGCAACCTTTGCGAGGTTATTAGTATTTGCATCCATAGGCATGGTAATTCTATCAAGCATAGGGATTTATGAGATAGTAAGAAGCATAACATCAATTAGAAGAGACAGTGAAATACAAAACACGGGATCAGTCCAAAGCAATATCAAACACGCAATAACAAACAAAATAAAAACAAGAAAACACTTTTTTGCGTATGTAGGATTTTCCTCCATATTAATTATCATGCTTACAATTCCAATGGTGTATGACCGCAATACAAACTGGATAAGTTCTGCAGATGTGCCTACATCTATTGCCAATGGGGGTACAAATTACAGGTTAACAACAAACGACTGGATAGATAGTTTGGACTGGATATCAAAAAACACAACAAAGGATTCGGTTATAGCATCATGGTGGGATTATGGGTATTGGATTACCACTCTGGGCAACAGAACATCAATAGCGGATAATGCAACAATCAACCAAACAAGAATTGAATCAATTGCAAAAATGTTTATGAGCCCAGAAGAGGAAGGATTGAAAATAGCCAACAATTTAAAAGCTGATTATATTTTAGTGTATGTAGTAGGGCAAAAACTACCAGCATTTGATCCCAACAGTAACAGTCCCATTTTTGTTCTGGGAACTGGAGGAGACGAGAGTAAAAAACACTGGTTTATAAAAATAGGCGGATTTGATAATAACGATTTTCTAGAATCCAACGGAGAAACACCAAAACAAAAGTACTGGGACTCTCTTTTGGGCCATATGATGCCATTCAGGTCCATAGGATATTTCAATCCAACTAACGGAATGGTAGCTCCTGAATACCAACCAAACTCAATTCCATTCTATGTTAAAGATATAAAATACCCTAAAGGAAATTCTTCACAACCCCTAACATTAGAATATGCTTCAAAGAGTTTTGAGAACAATAATCCCGGGCTATTTTTTGGAGTATTATTGTACAAAGTAAACAATGATTTTACATCGGATAACAATAATCAAATCAATAATAGCTCAAACTTTATAGGGTCCAACAACAGTAGTGGCATAGAACCAGCATCGGCAACAGCATCATCGGCAACAGCAGCCTCTGTTGGGAAAATATCCGAAATAGCGGTAAATAACAAATCTAATATTATCAACAACAACAACACAACATTAGATAATAACAACATGACCACAAATAATACAACCAATACAGCAAATATTGAAACATCACAAGGTCAAATCAAAATACAATTTTTACCAGATGTAGCACCCAAGCATGTCAAAAATTTTCAGGATTTGGCTAAAAAGGGATTTTATGATGGAGTAGCTTTCCATAGGCTAGTTAAAGGTTTTGTCATCCAAGCAGGCGATCCGAATACAAAAAATGACAGTAACAAAGAAGCATGGGGAACGGGCGGACCAGGATACACAATAAATCAAGAGTTTAACAATATCCCTCATGAAAGAGGAATAGTTTCCATGGCCCGAACTATGGACCCTAACAGTGCGGGTTCACAATTTTTTATTGTATTGAAAGATTCGAAATTTTTAGATAACCAATACACGGTTTTTGGAAAAGTGACAGAAGGAATGGATGTAGTTGATAAAATAGCCAATGTATCAACTAATGCAATGGATCAACCCGTTGATTCAAATTTAGCTCGTATAAACAAAATAACTATTAATTAGCTATTTATAAAGCTAAGCGCATTGGCTCACCCCATATAAAAGACACACCCATTTTATTTTGAAATTAATCCGTAATAGATAAAAGGCAATATTGTGCTAACATCTGCGTGAATAGTAATTTGTTTTGCTTCGGTAGTAACCTTTCCCCAAGAAATAGCTTCTTTAACAAGTGCACCACTTAAACTTCCATCCCACTCTGGAGAAGTAGTAACATAAACAGCATAATCAAGCCCTCCTCTATACTGATTCCACCAAAGTGTATGGTGCTTGGAGATCCCACCACCTAGCATAAATGCACCTGTCATATTGGAATCAAATATCAATTCAGACAATAAAGTTTGGTCTTTTAAAATATCAATTTTAAAGTCTCTATGACCTTGATTGAATAACCATATTTGATTTCCAACCGCACCATCAACAATTCCAGGAACAAATACAGGAATGTCATTCTTAAAAGCCCAATACAGAAACGATGTATCATTTAATTTACTGCCAATATAATTAATGATTTCTGATGGTGAAAATTCTTTAGATGATTTGGATTTATCATAAAGGCCCTGTAATATAGGCTGAAGTTTATTTTCAATTAATGGCCCATAGTTTTTATTCGGTACTAAAATATTTCCTAACCTATGGATATCCTTATTTAAAAGAACTTTATCATCTAAGCCGAAATCCCCTTCATAATAATATGAAAAAGATCTAGCAATGTCATGGTCCAAAGCACCACATGTTGTTATAACACAATTAAACATTTTGTTTTTTATTAGATCACGAACAATGCCCCTATTTCCAGTGGAGATTAATGCCCCTACAAAAGATAAAAATTTCGTGCAGTTTTTTTCCTTCAACATATTTTGAAGTATAACAATACCATTTGCCAAATGTCGTCCTTCGAATCCACCTGATTCATTCATATTTTGAAGAATTTGTTTAAAATCAGAAGAGACATCAATATCATAGTCCTGCACAATCTTGGACAGAATATTATTTGAATCGTTATCAACATTTGTCGTCGTTTTTTTAGAGTCGTTCAATAAAAATATATTTTAGAGTCGTTCAATAAAAATATATTTTAGAGTCGTTCAATAAAACACATAATTTTTATGATTAAAAGTAATAATGAATCTGTAGAAGTTATTATAAATTAAGACAGGTTAAATTACACATATAACAAATTAGAATGTAAACTGAATTGAGCGATAATCATCGATATAGTTTTTCAGGAAACAAAATAGATCCTCCAGAAGTATTTGCAGACATGACAGTGTCAGAACTGATAGACTTATTTGGAAAAACAGGTTATAATGCAAGACGATTAGCAGAAGCCGCCGACATCATGACTAAAATGATTGAGACAGATGCCACGGTTTGTTTAACAATTGCTGGAGCAATGACTCCCATAGGTTTTGGAAAAATAATTTCAACAATGATAGAAAAGGGTTTTATCGATTGGATTGTAACAACTGGTGCCAATGCATATCATGACTTGCATTTTGCATACGATTTACCAGTAAGGCAGGGTCATTTTGATGTTGATGATGACATACTATATTCAAAACAAATAGTTAGAATTTATGATGTTTACATTAAAGAACACGGCACGCTTCAATCTCAAGATACAATAATACAAAAGAACATTGAGGATATTTACCACATAAACAAAAATATAGAAAATGGGTCTACTGCGGATTTGTCATATGCTATTGGAAAAGCCACGTCCGATAAATCCAAACATCCCGAAAAATCATTCATGGTTTCCGCCTTTAAATCAGATGTACCCGTTTACATCCCAGCTCTTAGTGATTCGTCAATTGGTTTAAACATGTTACCACTGATGCTAAATGAAAAAATTTCGATAAATGTTATTCAAGATATAGCCGAATCTGCTGCAATTTTATGGAAAAGCGATAAATCTGGCGGAATTGAATTAGGTGGAGGAGTCCCTAAAAATTTTTTCCAACAAACAGGCCCTGCGCTATATCAAATATTGAAAATAAAGGAGGGAGGAAGTGATTTTATAGTACAACTTACTGATGCAAGACCTGATACCGGAGGTCTTTCTGGAGCAACATTACAAGAGGGTAAAAGTTGGGGAAAAATCAAAACATCTCACAAAGGAAATGTCGTAGTATATGGAGATGTATCAGTATATTTTCCCATTCTCTGTGCACATTTACTAACTAAATGCAAATCAAGAAATAAAAAAAGAATTTACAAGAATAAGAATAAATGGGTAGAAGAAATGAGACAAATCTTTAACAAAAAATAAGCAAATTGCAGGCACTAAAATATTATAAAAAGCCAAAAAAAAGTATTTAGAATAAATTCTATAATACAATCAGATGTCCGAATCAAGTCAGCTATTAGTAAGAAGGATAAAAAACGGCACTGTAATAGACCATATTGAATCACCAAGGGCACTGCTTGTTCTCAATATACTGAATATTACAGGGCAAGAAGGAAATGTAATTACGGTTGCATTGAATGTTCCGAGCATAAAACACGGAAAAAAAGACATTATCAAAGTTGAAAATAAGTTTCTAGAAAAGAAGGAAACAGACAAACTCGCATTAATAGCTCCAAATGCTACAATAAATATAATTAAAAACTATACATTGAGTGAAAAAAGGAGGATACAACTGCCCGATAACATTATAGGTTTTTTTAAATGTCCAAATTTGAGATGCATTACAAATACAGAAGAGGGTTTGAAATCTAAAATCGAAATAATCGATAAGAAATCCATAATATTAAGATGTCAATATTGCGCAAGATCAATAACAACAAACGAACTGATAAATTATCAATGAGTAAATTCAAATGTTAATTTAATGAATTAAACAATTCATTTTAATCACCTCAGTTACTAAATTAACTGTATCAAAAAAAGCCCAGTAATCTGAATGAGCACTACTGTATGTTAAATTACTGTAAATCCACTACCTTATCGCCAGATATTTTTGTTCCTAGTTCATAGGCATCGACTACGTCTTTAACAAAAAGAACACCAAGAGGTTCTTCTTGTTGGGCACCAAAACTATTTAGAATCTCTTCAACTAATAGTTTCGTAGTTGAATCCGATACAATAGATATAACAAGAATTCCGCCTATAAATCTCGGGAACGGTTTTTCTTCCGGTTTGATATGCATGTACTACTTCAGGAATTGATCTAGGTGTTGTTCCCGTACCTTGTATATCAAAAAATGTAATACCGGCCTTATGTTTTTGGATAATATCTGTTACTCTAGAAAGATCATTATGGCGAACAAAAACATTTATTTCTTTCATAGAGTTCGGTATCAATCCAATCAAATAAACTTTAATTCTTTCAAAATAGATACATCTAAAAACAATCGCAATTTAACTAAAACAAATTGAACATTACACATAAAACAACAAACGTATTAGCAGATATGCAAATAAGATAACACAATGGCATAAAGAATCAAACATTATGCAATTTATCAACATATCCTAAATACCATTAAACAAAATATTCTTTAGCATACAATAGCAACATAATTTAAAAAATTGGATATAAACTTCCTTTAATTGGGGAATTATGGAGTGGACAAAAAGATTAAACAAACATGCAATTTATTTAAATTATGGATCATTATCTCCTATGAATATTTTTTTACTTTTATAAACAAAAGAGGATCTAATTTTCTAGCCTTGTTTAAGCAAACTTGTGCTTTCTCCGAGTCTCCCCGCATATCAAGACACCTGCCTTTATTATACCACGCTTTAGCATAACTTTCATCAATAGATATTGCATTGTCAAAGCATCTTATTGCTTCATCTATTTTTTGTAAATTCAGGTATGTCAATCCATTATTATACCAAGTTATTGAATTTTTTGGATTTAACTCAAGTGCTTTAGAGAACATATCTAACGATTCATCAAACCTGCCCATTTTATCCAATATCAATGCCTTGTCTCCATACGAATAATCATAGTGCGGGTCTATTTCAATTGCTTTTTCAAAGCATTTCAAAGCAGCATTGAAATTATGCCTATTAGCCTCTTTTTCACCTAGTTTTATTAATTCCTCCAAAATTGATTTTTGTTCAATTTTTTTGTGTTCTTTAGGAATAAAACTGTCATTTGATCTGAATAAGTTTTTAATTATTTTAAACAACATACACAGCCTCAATTGCAGGTATTGTCAAAACCATCTAATTCTTTATCTGACTCTATAAAACTTGACATTCATATAAGAAATAAACTGAAAGATATAAAGATTGTTTTTATCTTTAGTTTATGAATGAATATTCACAAATTAATTATTCATTTTACTGATGTAAATAAGCCAACATTACAATTATTTTAAAGTTAAAGTATTAATAAATAAAATTATTAATATATACCAATTAATAAATGAAAATTAAAAATATTCCTATCGACCTTATAGATATAGCAAAAGAAAACGTTCGAAAGGATATGGTATTTGGTAAAGATCAAAGCGATAATCTCATGAAAGAGCATCTATCGAAATTTGACTTACTTCAACCACTAGTAGTGCGTTTTGATACTAAATCCAAGAGATATAAATTACTGATAGGACGAAGAAGATTTTTAGCCCTTCATAATAAAGGCGAAAAAGAGATTCCCGTTATTGTCACAAAGCTAAAGGGCGCAGAGGCTGAAGCTGCGTCATTGTTTGAAAATTTAATACGCAAAGACCTGTCACCATTAGAAAAAGCAAAAATGGTAAAAAAGTTGGTAGGATCTTCAAAATCAGGTATCACAGGAGTCTCTCAGAGATATGGTCTACCAAAAAGTACTATCAGCGAATGGCTAAGTATTTTGACCCTGCCAGAACAATTACAAGAGAAAATCGAAAGAGAAGAGATTACGTTGCACGAAGGCATAAAAATTGCCAGGCAGCCAAAACACATCCAAGACAGATTAGCTTCATCTAATTCACTAAATTCTCTGAACGAAGAGATGCTAAAATTAGGGGTTAAACGAGGGGCACCAAAAGGATTGTTAACAGTAAGATTAGTTTTTAATCCATCTAAAATTAAAGACAAAGATCTTTGGAATAGTCTTGAAGAAAAAGCAAAACAAAATGGTAATGACATAAATGATTTTATTAAGGAAATACTTGCGAATTATGTAAAAAACAATTAAGTCATCATAATTTGAAAAGTTATCTAATTACCAATACAGGGCACTTAGAATAACTAATCAGACCAAAAGCAATGCTTCCTAATATCAATTGTTTAAACCTTGAGAGACCCCTGGAGCCCATTACAACAAGATCAATATTGTTCTCGTTTATATATTGTGTAATTATCTCTAACTTTGATCCCCCTTCCTCTTCTAATATGGCAACATTAGTCTTAATGCCCTTATCATTTGCCCTCTTTTGCAAAGGTTTTACCCATTCCTCTGCATATTGACGTCGTGATTTTTTGAATCCATTTACCAAATCCACATCCCCGTAACGCGCTCTAAGACCTATTGCCCCCCCTTGTTTGATATCGTCAATAACATGAATAAAAGTGAGAGTGGAGTTTTCTAAAGCGGCCAAGTTTATGGCATATTCCGCTGCGTTTTTAGAAGCATTAGAGTTATCAAATGCCAGTAAAATATTGTTAAAAAGCATTCTAAAAAAATTATAATGGAGTCATCTTGTCAATAAGCCTTACATAATTTACTTGTCCGTCTTTTTCCTGAATGATAAGATCTACTGTGTATTGTTGGTTATCGAGTAAGAATATAACTTGAACATCCCAGCCATCCCTTGATTGAGGAGTGTGTCCATCACTATGAGCAACAATCTGTTCAGAGGAAAATGGAAACACCTCACGAACTTTGAAGTTTTGGATGTTTGGGCCAAATAATGCCTGTATTGCTTTTCTAGATGCCCCTTCAATTTCAATATCTGTTGTTACAGCAGTCATAAGGGAATTAATATTTGATAACTATAAAAAAGTATTGAAAAAAAATTGAAATTACGCATTTTATCTTATTTTATAATACGTAAACTACTTTTGCATTTTCAGCAGATTTTGTAATTTTTTAGTAATATACATTTTTCATGTTATCATATATAACTATCGAAAATAATTAAAGATCGTGTCACACCAAGAGATAATAGATAAAGATACCGAACGGACTACAGGAGGTCAAGTCAGGCATTACAATTTGTTGGCCGCTAAAATGATAAAGGATCTTGTGCAAAACTTTTTTGGCCCTCAAGGAAGAGAAAAAATCTATATAGACATTATTGGTGAGTCCACCTTAACGAAAGATGGTGCAACATTTCTACGTAAAATCGATGTGGGTCATCCTGCAGCAAAGGTATTGATTGATGCGTCCAATACGGTTGATAATGAGGTGGGGGATGGGACAACATCAGTTGTCATTATTGTGGGTTCGCTTTTAGAAAAAGCTGAAGATCTATTAAAAAATAAATTCTCTCCAGCGACAATTATCAACGGATTCGACATGGGTTTAAGATTATCTTTAGAGTTGTTGCACAGTATTTCGATAAAAGAGAGTGACAAAGATTTCAAAGTTATGGAAAAAATTGCAAAGTCATGTTTAGGAACAAAGATTATTTCACCATATAATCCCCATGAAACAAGTAAAGTCGCCGAAATTACAGTTAATGCAATTAAAACAATTTACAGTAATAACAACAATGTGTTGGAAATAGACGATATCAAAATTGAAGAAAAAATAGGCAACACGTCTGATAGCCAACTCATAAATGGAATTTTAATAGATAAAACAATAGATAATGGCGCCATGCCCAAATTTATTGAAAATGCAAATATTCTTTTACTTGACGAGGAGCTTGGGCTAAAGAGAACTAGAGCAGACGCAGAAATATCTGTTAACAGTCCTAACCAGATGCAGTTATTTATTAATAAAGAAAATGAGATTACAAAATCTAAAATTCAAAACATAGTTAACTGTGGCGCAAATGTAGTGGTTTCTCGTAAAGGTATTGATTCAAGAGCACAAGACTATATGTCTAAATTTGGAATAATGTCCATTAAAAGAGTGAAAGAGAATGATTTACACTGGTTAGAAAAAGCTACTGGTGGAAAGATAACCAAAGAATTAAGCAGTTATGACCTAAAAGAGAATTTAGGGTATGCAGGCAAAGTTTACGAGAAAATGGTAGGCGACGATAAAATGGTATTTGTTGAAGGTTGTAGATCCCCAAAATCAGTAACTATATTAATACGTGCAAATTCGAAAATGATACTTGATGAATACCACCGTGCCGTATTGAGCACTTTAAAACTAATAAAAAGATTCAATTCCAAACCATTTATTGTTGTAGGAGGTGGGGCTTGTGAGGCATTAATTGCCCAATACATAAGAAAAAAAGCTTTGGAGTTTAGTGGAAAAGAACAAATAGTATTAATGAAGTTTTCTGAGGCGCTTGAGGAAATTCCGCTGACTCTCGCAAAAAACTCGGGCATGAATGTAATTGATTCACTCATCCATCTTAAAACTAAATTATCAAACAGTACTTTTGATGAAAACGTAAAGTGGGTTGGAATAAACAATCTAAATAAGAATATCGAGGAGTTAAGTTCTGAAATTATCGAGCCCTCAATACTAAAAGAACAAGTACTAAACACAGCTGTAGAAGTAAGTAGCCTTTTGATCAATATAGACGATGTTTTATTCAAAAAGCCATTGATGAATACGCATACCCATGAAGATGGAACTGAACATGCTCATGAGGGGGGAGAAAAAAAACACGATCACTATTTTGACAAATTAGGTAAACAACAACGGCCAAGTCATCACTATTATTAGGTAAATAAAAGTTTAGTGCAATTATATTTCTTGTATTATTTATTTATTAGTATTAATATATCTAATCTAAAGACAACTGGAGATAAGAGTATGGACAGTTTTACGCTATAAACATTATTTTTTAACGATAATATGCACTATTTTATATATAATATCACTATTTTTATTAGTTAATGCAATCATAACGAATCACACTGTTTTTATACAAAGCAAGTGAATTAAAAGATTATTGTCGTTTATGATGTTAAAGAATGATATTAAATAATTATTATGCATAAATAATCATATCAGATTTACAAAAAAAGAGTAAAATATAATTATTTGTCTCTCTTTGGAATTTTGGCTTTAGGGCCATTTCCAAAATCATAAGTATGCCCTTTACCTCGGTAAAACTTTGGTCTAACAGGTTTTCCTTCGGTTTCTCCTCGCTTTGTTAACGATAGTCCGGCCATTAGTTCAACTATCAATCTATTAGCCAAACCGGAAGTAATGCCCCCGTTATAGGAATTAACATCACTCACATCGTATGTTGGGGATACCTCTACAAGATCAAATGCAAATCGATCAGGATCAAACGATGTGGACAGTAATCTCATTAAACGCATACCTTCCCTTGAAGTTAAACCGTTTGGTTCAGGCTCACCCGTACCAGGTGCATATGCCGGATCAAATGTATCGATATCCCAGCTTACATAAACTGCATCTACATTATCATTCGCTCTATCTGCGGCTTCTTTAGCAATTTGATCTATTCCTAACTCTTCCACATCAAGCATAGTAAACCATTGGAAATCTTGGTCTGCCATCCATTTATACAAATCCGGGCCAGGCCAATATCCCCTTGGACCAATTAACGTATAGTTTTTACCTTTAAGGCAGCCTAACTCCATTATCCTTCGAATATGAGCTCCGTGATCATATTTGAACCCACAGAGTCCTTGAGGCGCGCAATCTGCATGACAATCTATATGTATCATTCCAATATTTTTATATTTTTTTGAAAGTGCACGAACATTAGCAAAAGTTACAGAATGATCACCACCCAAAATAATTGGTATAGCATCAATGTCCAAAACCTCTTTTATTTTATTTGTCATTCGCCTGTGAGATTCGATAACATCTCCCGGAGATATATTAACATCACCATAATCTACTGCTTTAAAAACTCCGAAAGGATCAACCCCTGTTTCTATATTAAAATGCTCATACGGCGGAGATGGAACAGTAGAAGCTGCCCTAATTGCCCTTGGACCATAACGGGACCCGGGTCTTATGGTAGTTCCAAAATCAAACGGCTCCCCTACAATCGCAATGTCAGGATTAATTTTCTTTAATTCATCGTATTTTTTTACCATTGGAAGTTTTAAAAATGTGGGTATGCCGACAAAAATTGGTTCATCATTTCCTTTATAAGAGTCACCATAAAATTCCATTCCCATTGTATTATCAATAGAATTTGGTGTGAAACAATTAATAAATATTGGTAAGTAAACTACGTTTTCAAAAAAGTTCGACAGTCGAATAAATCAATCATAATTTCATTTTTTCCTTTGAATAACGTAGTTTACGTCTAAAAAACACTTTAGCTATAGTATATTTTGCATCGTCATAAACCAAATATCAACAAGTGCAAAAGAATTTATTTTTTAGATGTGAGGATATGGTTTATTAATAATCATTATTCATGTTTTATAATAAAAAATTGTAAAAATAATAAAATAAAACACCAGCAAAGTTAATATTCTATATTATAGATAATATTTATATATTTACTAATTAATTATTTCAATCGTTGGCGATATTAGATAGTTATGGGATTGCTGTCCTTTCCTTTATGGGACTTGTGTTATCAGTAGGTGTATTAACATCCATGCTGGTAAAAAAAAGTAGCAAAAGATACATGGTTGCTGGAAAGAGCATGCCCTTATTTTTTGTGGGAACGATGCTTGCTGCTCAATCAATAGATGGGAACTCCTCGCTAGGTAATGTGTCTCTTGTATATCAATTTGGATTTTGGGCAGGAGCTGCAATTCCTATAGGATTGGCTGTATGCCTAATACTGACAGGAACCGTTTATGGTAAAAGACTAAATAAAATGTCCATGCTTACACTCCCTGATTTTTATTTCAGGCGATATGGTGTTGAAGCAGAGGGGTTGTCATCAGTAATACTGGCGATAAGTTTCATTATTCTTGTTGCAGGCAATTTTGCAGCCGGCGGTTTTATTCTTTCTGCAGTTTTACATATCGATCTTTTTTGGGCCATGTTGATAGTCGCTAGCGCAGTGTTGGTATACACATTTGCAGGAGGTTTATTCTCATCAGCATATACAGATATTTTTCAGGTTTATTTGACAGTGGGAGCCTTCTGGGCAGCATTTCTTTTCTTTGTTTTTGGATTTTCTGGAGTAGATTTTGGGACTATAATGGGATCTGCTCCGCCAGGATTTCTAGATATGAGTGGTTTAACCGATGTCAAGAGTGGTGCTTTAGTCAACTGGGCGGCAATTATAGCTTTGGGATTGGGAGATGTGGTCGCATTGGATTTTATGGAACGAGTATTCTCCGCAAAAAGCGGTAAAACTGCTAGAAATGGAGCCCTCATGGCAGGTCTGCTGACAATTTCAATTGTCGTCCCTGTAAGTATGATGGGAATTATTGGGCTATATTTCTTGCCAGAAACCGATCCTTATAGAGTATACCCCATACTAGCAATAGAATATCTCCCATTTCCAATTGGAGCTGCCTTATTAATGGGAGTTGTAGGTGCATCCATGTCTACATCCAACGGAGGTTTACTTGCAATTTCCAGTGTAATTTCCAGAAATTTAATTCAGCGTGATATTTTACGAGGCATACTAAAACGAACTGGACTAGATGATAAAACAATGTTACTAACAACCCGCATGGTTACAATACCAATAATGCTGTCAGGCTTGATATTGGGTGCCACAATTCCTCGTCCCGGAATTTACCTAGTCTTGGCATTTGACATAGTTTTTGCAGGGGCATGGGCAGTGCTAACATTAGGTCTATTCTGGAAAAAAGCGAATCTACCCGCTGCAATAGCGTCATTGGTGGTAGGGTCATCTTTAAGGTTAGTAACATATTATGTTACTCCGATAGAGTATGCTGGGCTTGATACATTCATACCTCCAATAATTTCAGTCATAGTGTTCATAGTCGTTGCATTAGCCACACAAAAGAAACATCCAGGAGTTAAACGGGCCGGAGTCGTAGATTATGTTCCACCAGAGGAAGACGTCATAAATGGGGAGGATTTGAAAGGATATAAACCGCCTGCATAAGGAAACAGGCACCAATTCATTTTGTTTTTTTTAAAGAAAATTAATAAGGAGAAAAAATGCAAGATTAGGTTATGCCTATGAATGGATATGCCACTATTGGATTAAAGCCATCAATTTTAAGTAAATTGCAAAAGTCTACTGATGAATATTATCCAGGGATGTTTCTTCCTAGTGCTTTAATAATTATGATGAATGAAATAAAACGTGATTATTATTCAGTTGTAATGCATGATTTAAAAATAGATTTTTCTGGAATGTATACTTCACTAACTATTAGGCTAGATGTAAAAAAATGGTTAATAGAGAATTATGAAATTCATAAAGAGGAGTACTCTATAAAATATAAATCACGAAATTTTACACAATTTGCCGGAATTTTTATGATTAATATGTTTGAATCAAAATCAGATACCAGCAGATATTTGGTAAAATTAAAAGAATCAGATTTCCTATGGCTAGAGGAGGAATATGCGAAAAGGAAAGAAGAATATAGAAAAAAATTTGGAATTTACAGTTTTGACAAGTTCGCAGATTTATTTATCAAAGAAATCTTCGAAAAGATAAACTCGGCTAAAAAAATACTTACAATTTAACAGAATATTTCCTAATAGCTTAAAATATCCTAATTGATAAAAAATGTTGTTATAACAGATTATCATTATGAAATGACATAGCATCTATCATAGTGAATTAAGTAACTTCTGTTATACTCTTTAACGATTAAAATGAAAGGCGTTATTTCAAGACAGGATTTGTTAAGTAGAAAAAGCGAAGAAAAAAAAATGATCTTGAGTTATCAAGATTGTCCAAGGATAATTATAGCTACAACTATACCGTAAATTGCGACAGCCTCACCAAGAGCAGTAAAAACCAATGCCTGAGAACGAAGCTCGGGTTTTTCAGTAATTGCGGCCAAACCAGCTGCACCTACTCCACCTATAGCGACACCTGCACCTAAAGCAGCAAGGCCAAAAGCAACACCTGCACCAACAAACTTCAGTCCAGCGGATTCAGCTTGTGCCTGGCCTGCGGGTGGCGATTCCACTGCTAAAGCATTTCCTCCTATGAAATACCCGCCACCAGTTATCAATGTAATCCCAAATATTATCATTGAAGAAAAATATTGTATTCTCATTTTCACAATTTAAGCAAGTTTGGATACCCTATTTAACTATAACGAATAAATTATAGGCCATGTTGACTTGAGAAACTCCATAGATGGAACCTATTAAATATGTTGAAATAAAAGACAAATGACAAAATCAAAAGACATTGTTTATAGATTATACCGTTGTTTTCTTGGTCTCCTCTATAGAAACACTGCAAAAGCATTACGCATGTTTGTCGGCAGGAGACACATGTCAGTGTAAAACTGAATTCAAAAATACAAACCAAAGGAAATATCAACAAAAAAAGATTTAAGCGAATAAATGATGCAATGCTTGTTAAAGTTTGTTCTCATTAATGTTTGGATTTGGGTTGCAATTCAATCGTGGAATAAATAAACTCTCCAAATTGATTTGTCTTTTAAACTAAATATGCTTTGTAGCAGAACGCTTTATTTCGTCTTTTACAAATACATACGGCAAAATCCTGTTTCATAAGATGGAGTATTTGGCATACGCAAGCCTACAGGTTCCCAAACATAAAACATCATATGCATTTCTCCATGTGAAAAAGTGTTATAGAAAAAGCAATAAGACATCAAATACATAATAGAAATGTTTTGAGGGCCATTTTCCTTGCAGAAAGAGAACAAATGCGAACTAAAAGCAGGTAGTAGGTGGTTAAACCTTTTATTAGTCACCATAAAGAGAAACAATGTCTAAAGTTAACAGAGCCAAATTGTAAAAATAAATAGAAAACAAAATATGTAAAAGAATTAGTTCATCATCATGATAAACCTTTGATTTTTTTTATTGCCTCTGATTTGTTTGTCTCAAGAATTTCTTTAATGCGATTTACCATATTGTCGTGTTCAGATTTTATTTTTAGTTTGGATTTTTCAAACAAATCATTAATAAATTCATCATTCATTAAAATTCATTCCTTTCGTCTATCAAGTACTACCTTCACTTTCTTAAGTCTTACGAATTCCTCTCGCTCCCGCTCTTCTAGTGTAGATTTAATAAAGGTCATTGAATTTTGGTATTGGGGCATTATAACATATTCAAGAGCATTTATTAACTTTTGAGTTTTCTCCAATTCTTTAGCTAATCTAAAAATAGCATTTTCATACTCGGCAGCTCTGTAAATCCCAGGTAATACGTTTTTTATAAGTTTTGACGCATTATCCACAGAAGCAACGGTATCAATAAATCCATAGCCAATTTTATCAGATGACTGAGTTTCTGTCACCTTCAGTGTTGGCACCTTAACATCAACAATTCTACGAATATTAACATCCACTTCAACACTGGGTGGTATTGAGGTAGATATGGAATCCATAGCGGCTGAACCTAATGATAAGTAAGAGTTAAAAATGGATCTGTATATCTCATTCAGGGGATTCCAAATATCATCTCGGGCTTTGCTTGCTTCTTCAATCATTTCATCTATTTTTTTTAACAATACTTCTCGCTTATCATCCAAAATTTTATGCACCATTTTTGCTACTTGCATTGATCTTCTTGTTTTGAGCAATTCAATTTTTGTAGCAATAGGTGAACTTCCGAATGACATTTTAATAAAAAAAATTGCCTATGTGGCGTTGCTGCTGCTGACGGCTGCGGCAACCCCAACATTAGTTGATTGTTGTTGATTTTGATGTCTATAGTATTGCTTGATATGTTTATCTTTTATCTTTGTTAATTCTGATTCTGGCAAGGCTGAAAGTATCTCCCAAGCTCTACTTAATGTTTCTTCAAGGGATCTATTTTCATCCAAGTTTTGTTTTAAGAAATTATTTTCAAACATGTCTCCCGTATCAAGATATTTGAGATCTATCCCGGTCAGGCCAGCCCTTCCAACTATTTCGGCTAATGCGCGAACCTCCTGAGATCTAGAATATGCATCGTAGAGTTGATTTGCGACTTCGCTGTGATCACTTCGGGTTTTTCCCTCGCCTATACCATCTTTCATCAATCTAGACAAGGACATCAAGACATTTACTGAAGGATAGATTCCTTTTCTGAATAAATCTCGGCCTAACACCATCTGCCCTTCAGTAATGTATCCAGTTAAATCCGGAATTGGATGAGTAATATCGTCTGCAGGCATTGAAAGGATAGGTACCTGGGTAACACTTCCATTCTTTCCTTTCAATCTACCAGCTCGCTCATAGATATTTGCAAGATCGGTATATAGGTAGCCAGGATATCCTTTCCTTCCAGGAACTTCTTCTCTTGCAGCACTAATCTCCCTTAAAGCCTCAGAATAATTGGTCATATCCGTTAAGATAGCTAGTACATGCATGCCCAAATCAAATGCCAAATATTCCGCAACAGTCAAGGCAACCCTAGGAGTAATTATTCGTTCAATAGCAGGATCATCAGCCAAGTTCAAAAACAACACACTTCTTCGAAGCGCCCCGGATTCCTCCAAACTGCGTTTAAAATATTGGGCCTCTGAATATTGGACACCAATTGCTGCAAAAACAACCGCAAAATCTTCTTTGGTTCCCACTACAGAGGCTTGTCTAGCTATCTGAGCGGCTAGAATGTTATGAGGCATACCAGAACCTGAAAAGATAGGTAATTTTTGTCCCCTTACAAGTGTTAGCATTCCATCAATTACAGATACACCTGTTTGAATAAAAGAGGTAGGATATTCACGTTGTTCGGGGTTCATCGGTTCACCATTAACATCTAAAAATTTATCTGCAATTGGTTCAGGTAAACCATCATTTGGGCGCCCCAAACCATCAAAAACTCTACCTAACACCTCTGGAGATACGGGCATTTGCATGGTTTTTCCAATAAACTTTGCTTTAGTTCCAACTATAGCCAAACCCGTGGTCCCTTCAAATACCTGAACTATAGCTTTTCCATGCCCTACTTCTAAAACCCTGCCTAACCGTTTCTCCCCATCAGGTGTCTCAATTTCCACTAGTTCATCAAAGGAAGCCTGTGTTATACCATCCACTATCATCAATGGTCCTTTAATTTCGGCTATTTTTGTATATTCAATATTTATCGAATCAGACAATCAATTTCACTCCTTGATTTACGATTTTTTCAAATTGTTCATGCATTTGCTTATCTAGTTGATCCAACTTGGCGATATCTTCATCAGTAATTTCAAATTTTGCTTTGAGTATTGACGGAATTATAGGCATTGTTCTAATATCAGCTAACGTTATTCCCTCTTTTAGAGCTTTTTGAGCCTCTTTATGGTAATTTACAATTAATTTTACTAGTTTTAGTTGTTTTTCAGGACTAGAGTATGTATCAACTTTATCAAAAGAGTTTTGCTGCAAAATACCAATTTTTATCATCCTTGCGACTTCAAGTATCAATTTTTCCTCATCGGGCAATGATTCTGGACCAAGAAGCCTTACAATTTCTTTCAATGTATCTTCTCTTTGCAAAAGGTTATATGAATACGCACGAAGGTCATACCATTCGGAACTAACACTTTCCTTCCACCATTTTGAAACATCCTCCAGATAGCCAGAATAAGAATTCATCCAATTAATAGAAGGATAATGTCTTGAATAAGCCAGTCTGGTATCCAAAGCCCAAAAGGTTTTGATGAATCGAATTGTATGAGTAGTGACTGGTTCGGTAAAATCCGCACCTGAGGGGGAAACAGCCCCTACAAGAGTCACAGAACCAGTTCTATTTGGAGAACCCAAAGCTTTTACTCTGCCAGCACGCTCATAAAATTCAGCCAATCTAGAAGCCAAGTATGAAGGATAACCTTCTTCTGCAGGCATCTCCTCAAGCCTTCCAGACATTTCTCTCAAAGCTTCTGCCCATCTGCTTGTTGAGTCTGCAACAAGAACAACATCCAGCCCCATATCCCTATAGTATTCAGCTAGGGTTACACCAGTGTAAATAGAAGCCTCTCTTGCAGCCACAGGCATATTACTAGTGTTGGCAACTAGGACAGTTCTCTCCATCAGCGGCCTATTAGATCTAGGGTCAATTAAATGTGGAAATTCAACTAACACTTCAGTCATTTCGTTACCACGTTCACCACAACCTATGTAAACTACAACTTTAGAATCGGCCCATTTCGCAATTTGATGCAAAGTAACAGTTTTACCAGTTCCAAAACCACCAGGAATTGCGCCAGTACCACCCTTTGCTATCGGAAAGTATGTGTCAATAACTCTTTGGCCCGTTATTAATGGCACTGTAGGATCATATCTTTCTGTATAAGGCCTAGGTTTTCTCACAGGCCATTTATGGTACATTTTTAAAGGTATTTTCCCATCACTTGTTTCCAGCGTTGCAACAACCTGTTCAATATCATAATCACCCTCAGAAATAACATCAACGATAGTTCCGTTCTTAAAATCTGGAGGAACCATAATGCTGTGATTTAAGAGCGGTGTCTCCTCCACAGACCCAATTACCGAACCCGAACCCACACTGTCACTTTTTCTCACTAAGGGTTGGAAGTGATATTTTTTTTTCATATCAACGGGATCTGTGTGGACACCACGTCCTATGTAAGATCCTGATTTTTGAGCTATTTCACCCAGTGGTCTTTGGATACCATCATAAATCTTTCCAATTATTCCGGGGCCTAAAAGAACTGACAATGGTTGGCCAGTACCCGTGACTGATTCCCCTGGTCTAAGTCCAGATGTAGACTCATAAACCTGTATAAATGCAGTATCACCTGTTAAACGTATAACCTCCCCAACTAATTTAGAGTCACCAACCTCGACGGTTTCGTACATTTTTACAGTAGACATGCCATCAGCTTTAACAGCAGGCCCACTTACCCAAATAATTCGTCCTTTTGCTACCAATTTCTATTCTTCACCTCGTAGAATTTGGGCTATATTCTTCCTTATAATTGGTTTGACTCTTTCCAACTTAGAATCCATAGTCCCATCATAACTCATCAAACCATCTGACGATCTAACCCTAATACCGCCAATAAAATCAAAAAAACCATCTGAAACAGCGATTTTGTAATTTATGTTTTTTTTAATAAAATCATTTATAATTTTAGTTATTAGATTTTTGTCATTTTTATTGCACTCTATAATAATATCCCTTGTTTGAATAGCTGAGACACCTTCTTCTAATGTTCTATAAAGCATAGATTCGTATCCCTTTTCCTTGCCTAAAACATATAATTTTTCTTTGGACTTTACAAAAACATTATTTACAGCAGATTCCAACAACAATAGTTGTTTATTTCTGGCAGAGATTTTACTAGCGCCTATTATTTGGCGTTTTATACTCTCGGATTGTTTTTGAGCATTATTAATTATTTTTGAATACTCTTGTAGTATATTTGAACGGGAAGATTCTAAATTATTCAAGGACTCATTGTATGCAGAATCTATCTTGTTGACAAATTCTATCTGAGATTCAGATAAAACCTTATCAATAGTTTGTTCCAAAGTTACAATAGAACTCATTACAACAAAAGTTCTATAGAAGGGAATTTTAACCTTTGGTGTTAGATATAAAATAAAATATAACCCAAATAGGTAAGAAATTAGTTCAGTTTTTTCATATAATTTATTATTCTCCTCTGCATGCCTCACAAGTAAATGATCCATCTGCATACAATAGAAAATCAGACCAATCACCACATTCATCACAATACCCAGATACATTTCGAGGAGAACGTCCGATTTCTCCCCTTATTAATAAGGCTTTTTCAGATACCACGTCAAATAATTCCGGTGTAACTGCCAGAACATCAGATACTGAAATAATCCCAACTACATTGTTTTTGTGGGTCACACCCAAGCGTTTTATGTTATGTTGTCTTAAGAGTCTTGCTGCAGAGGTAATGCTTTCGTCACCATTGATTGTTATCAGCTTTTGCATTATATCAGATGCTTTTATTCCTGATGGAGTTGAACCTTTTGCGACGGCTTTAGTGACAATATCCCAATCGGTCACAATTCCCAAAGGCACGTCATTATTTAATATAATAATACTCCCAATTTTAGCTTCACCCATAAGTTTTGATATTGTAATGATATCATCGTCGGGTTTTGCATGAACAATGGGACTATTCATAACATCACTAACCAATATCCTTGTAGTCATTCCAGTGTCTTCATCCCGAATATCTTTAGCCATATCAAATCTTCATAATCTGAATTTAATTACTTTTCTGTTATTTTAATAAGATTGTCTTTTAAGTCGCCTTTCTCGATAGGTAATAATTTGCACGGGCCAACAGGTAAAACTCTCACTATTTCATCTATTGACAAACTTTTGAGATGTTCAACTATGTCTTTTGGAAAATCATTTTTAATTGAATAGTCCACAAAGTCTGCTTTAATTTTTTTTGAGGCTTTAACTACATCTAAGCCAGAAGGCAATAAGTTTCTCATGCATATTGATCTTTTTTTTACGGCATGATATGGCCCAACAACAAATAGCGATTTATTATCAATAAAAGACAGTCCAATGGCCAATTTGATCTCCAAATTCTTTACGAAATTTCTTTTTCCCTCTATTACAAATGATCCTTTAGGAAGGTATTGTCCTGTAGGAGCACCCTTTTTTAATTGAGAAGAAAGAACCCAATATGCGTCAGAGCTTGACAAACCACTTTTCCAAGATCTGCTAAAAGATACTGTGGCTTGGGACACTTCTAAAATACTTTGAGATATATCAGTATTGGAAATATTAGCATTTTGTAATATAAAAAATGGAGACCCATTAACCTCAGCATGAAACACATAATCATTTTCTGTAAGTAGTTTGCGTATAATTACAGAATTAGATGAGGCATCTTTTCCGCCTATTGCAAGAAGGCCATCACTTGTAAAAAACCACCTGTATTTTTCATACCATTGCTTATTAGTTAACACTTTAACACCAGGCAAAGGTTTTTTGTCTTTTTTTTGTTTGAGTTTATCTATTTGTTCCAGTAATTTTAATTGAGAGTTTTTAATGGTGATTAAGCCTCTTTCCTTTTCTTTTGCAAGGCCAAATAAAGATGAAGAAAGTTTTGGGAGATTAAAGTTATCTGAATCCAAAGGCATTTTTTCGTCAACAATTTCCAAAATATATTTTCCTCTAATATTCAATATTTTTGCATTAGAATCAAAAAGGATTTTTTGAAAGATTGGTGTTTCAATATTCATCATAGCGTCCATTTGTCGCATAAGTAATGTGGCAAAATCTCTCAATTTAGCCGACTTTGAGATTACAAGGTTTTTAGCTTTTTCTTGCTCCTGT
This sequence comes from Nitrososphaeraceae archaeon, assembly GCA_016782225.1. Classification (GTDB taxonomy): domain Archaea; phylum Thermoproteota; class Nitrososphaeria; order Nitrososphaerales; family Nitrososphaeraceae; genus Nitrosocosmicus. Next base: position 39,978 of record JADDOW010000046.1, on the reverse strand, counting down.
AAATCGTGTTCTAACAGTTCCAAACGCTTTTCTAAATCAGAATTTTTTGTGGCATCACTATTAACAATAAGATTATTTAGAAATTCATCAACTGCGTCAGAATATGAGCTAAATTTTCTAATTTGGTTTATATCAACAGTAGAAGGAATTATAGGGCTAATATCCGCAGGATTACCGCTTTCATCCAAAACAATACAAGGTTCATGACCAATACCATTAGAAATATTTTTAATTAATAAAATCAACTCGTCAAACAAATTTTTAAATTCATCATCCGATATTTCTTTGATTTTTTTGTTTTTAATCCCCGAGTTATTTATTATATGTTCAACAAATTTCTTTGAAATAGAAAGATTTCGTCCAAGCCATTTTTTGATATCAATATTTCCTTCTCCTTCTCCTTTAGTTGTATTAACCAGTGATAAGAAATTTTCAAAATTCATTGAAAACGGATTGACTCCTCTTGGTGGTGGTGGAGCATAATTTAATCCGGGTTTTAAAACCCTATGTCTTACATTTATTGGATTGATAAGCGCCAGAATTTTTAACGATTCATTGCACAATATGACATTCCCATTACCAAACAATTCAACAATTAAATGATATTTTAATCCATTGACATTTTGAAAAATAAATTGCACTATCCTTTCTCCCTCAAAAACTGATACATCCGTTAGTTTAGAACGCTCCAATTCAGACTTTATTTTTTTTATTGCATCATTATCTTCAACTATAGAATATTTGTATTTTGTAACACATATTCCAAAAGTAGATACAAGCAGCGAAATATCATTTTTTTGGGAGTGGTGGAATTTTAGGACCAAAGAACTCTTTGTGATGGGGTAAATATTGCTCACATAATAAACATCATCAATAATTTCCTTAATATGATTCACAAGGAATTTTAATTCTATTTCTGAAATAGACATCCAATATTATAGACACAATATTGATATAATAACATAAGAAATGTATTACATATTTTTTACAACTATTGTAATAGAAAGCAGTAGGAATTAAATGTGGCGGATAAAAAACAATAGCGCATATACTTGGACGCTCTAGACAAAATTTATTATATGAGAACTATTGCCGCTGCTATTGCAGGATCGTTATTAGGAATAATAATAAAACCTCAATCAGACCAAGCTAACACCATAGGAATTACAATATTAGTTGGAATTATCTTTTACTATATATCACACATTATTGCCAAGAAAATGGCTGAGGAGATATCTAAAGATAAAAAGAAAAAAATAGTAACAAATGGAATTTTCGCTTTTATTTTCATGCTATTAACGTTTATGGTAATGATATTTACCGTACTGAATCAACACATCGTCTGAAATGAATGGTAAATCATTTTGGGAGCACAAGACCCCAGGTATTCCAGACGATCTATTCGATAGAGTTGATAAAGTGCCTATAACAAAAGAAGAGATAAGATCAATAATAATAAGCAAATTACGCCTAAAAGAAGGATTTGAATCTATAGATATTGGTTGTGGTAGTGGCAGTATATCAATTGAATTAGCTATCCAAACCAAAACCTCAGTATATGCAATAGATAGTGACAAAAATGCAATTGATCTAACTGAGCAAAACACATCAAAGTTCGGATTACAAAATAAAATAAAAACAATACAAGGATTAGCTCAAGAAATTTTGCCGAATCTGCCATATGTAGACGCAATTGTTATAGGGGGAACTACAGGCGATACAGAAAAAATAATAAAACTAGCAATAGATCGCCTAAACAAGGGAGGCAGGCTAGTTGTCACATCCATACTGATAGAAACGATTTACAAAACTCTTAAAGCAATAGAAGATTCAGAGTTATTGGAGATTGACATAAGCCAAGTAACGGTAGCAAAATCAAAAAAAACTAGCTCTGGAACCATGATGATTTCAAGAAATCCTGTTATTATTTTTTCAGCCACCAGATAAATACAAAAACTTTAATTAATATTTTTGAAAGTGGTTTTATGGCATATCCAAAACTTTATTGTATAGGGTGTGGTCCAGGTGATCCAGATTTACTCACTTTAAAGGCAATAAACATTATTAGAAATGCAGACATAATTTATACACCTACCGCTAGAGAAGGAAAGCCAAGTGTTGCCCTATCGATAGTGGAAGGATTTCTCAACAAAGATACGGAAATTCAACAATTGGTTTTTCCAATGATTAAAGACTTTAACAAATTAAAAGAAAATTGGAAAGACAACACCAAAGAAATAACAAATTCCATAAGAAACGGAAAAAGAGCAATTTACCTAACTGTCGGTGATCCTTCTCTTTATAGTACTTGGATTTACATTTACAGAGAGATAACCAATGCACATAAAGATATAGAAGTGGAAGTTATACCCGGTATAACTTCGATTTTTTCGTTTTCTGCCGAAATAAAAACACCGATAGGAGAGGGTGAGGAGATAATAGGAATAATTCCCGCATGCTATAACCTCGATAGACTAAAAACCGCTGCAAAATGTTGTGACACATTGATATTTTTAAAAGATGGAAGATATTTTAATAGCGTATTGGAAATATTGATGGAATCGGGCTTTCCAGGAGAATCAGATATTTTTATAGCTCAGGATGTGTCTACCAATAGCGAAGCATTGCAAAAAAAGAAACTATCAGAACTATTAAGAAATCCAAATGAAAACAATGATAAATACTTTTCAATCATGATAGCCAAAAAGAAAAAATGATGCAAAAAAATACGGTTTATTTTGTAGGTTCAGGTCCTGGTGACCCAGAACTAATAACAATAAAGGCAAAGAGACTACTAGAAAACGCAGATATTGTAATATATTCAGGATCCTTATTGAATCACGAAATATTAAATTTTGCAAAAAAAGAAGCCAATTTATTTGATGCAGCTAAATTAGACAGGAATGAGATATATGAAATTCTTAGGGATTCCACAAAAAACGGCAAACTTGCAATAAGGTTCCATGATGGAGATCCCGGCATTTTTAGTACAATAAGGGAACAAATAGACAGATTAGAAAAAGATGGGCTATATTGTAAAGTAATTCCAGGGATAACATCACTACTTGGTGCGGCAGCATCTATGAATTTGGAATTAACACTGCCAGGTATAACCCAAACAATAATAATTACACGAGCAGAATTTAGAACAGCTGTACCAGATAGAGAAAAAATTTCAGAACTATCAAAACACGGCGCCACCATGGCTTTTTATCTTAGTGTGCATTTACTTGATAGGGTCATAGAAGAATTATTGAAAGGTGGAATATACAATAACCAAACCCCCGTTGCAATTGTATACAAAGCTACATGGAATGAAGAAAAAATAGTAAAAGGTACAATCGAAACCATATCTAAAAAAGTTAAAGAAAACAGAATAGTAAAAACAGCATTGATAATAGTGGGTGACGTCATATCACCAAAAGAATATGAATTTTCAAAAGTTTATGATTCGCAATTTACTCATGGGTTTAGAAAAAATAAGGAAAAGACAGTCTAGTTAGTCTAAAGAAATGCGCTCCAATTCTTTTTGGTTAAGTGATGCCCATGCTCCCATTCCCTGACCATTACCATTAAAATCAATTATCTCACTAAGAATTATTTCTTTTGGGGTCATTGGAGGCCAAACCATAGCAACAAAGTCTCCAGGATTCCCGGTTTTATTCATATCGGCAGGAATCAATTTATCAGATTTAAATCCAAAGGCAGAGAGTTTTGATTTTATTGGTTCGAACAAATGTTTTTGACCATGAACAATCACATAAACGTCTTTTTCAGTATCATAATTAGACATTAAACATATTATATTTTTAATGTCATAAAGATATTACTATTGCCAGGACAATTAATTGTGAACTACAGGGAAACACTATCGCCATCCCGCACAAAATAAAATCCAAGAGAATTGGATAATTAATACATCATCCATTTGGCAAATCTTTATGTCAATGTCATGAAAACATCCCTAATCCAAAATAAGATGTGCAGCAATCACATAAACAAACGGCTTTTTGCAATTTTTAAAAAACATTTAATACCATCATCAATTAATCTACAAGCAATATGACATTACCCAAGGGATTTGGTACACAAGCTAAAACTCAAAAAAAGAGAACATTCGAGGAATGGTGGACAACTGTTCCAGGAGACCTAAAGACAAAAGCTCGTAAAGGTGACGAAGCTAACAAGGTTATATTGAATCAAGTAAACTATGTATTGCTTCACCTACACTTGCAAGGAAAACACGACACCAAACCATCGCATGAAGAACTAAAGGACTGGCTTCACAGCGGTCAAGTAGATACAATGCGTGCTGCTCCCCCCAAAAAATAGAAACAGTTAAAAATACATTTTTTTAAAAAATTTTTTTAGTTTAAAACTACAATATCGGATAAAATTAAAATACATATAAATATATTAGAAAAAAAAACGGATTGGAATTTTTGAAGAGAGGTAACCATATTGCAATTTTTGATACTTTTAAGACCCATCACGCTAAGTCAACGAGAGAGGCAAAGAGGCAAAGAGGAATAATAGCTCATATTGCAATAGAAAAAGATCCAAAAGGCAAAACTAGAACAGCGATAGCTCACATATTAGCAAAAAAATACGATATTGCATGGCAAAACATCTATTCGGCTATTTTTAAGGATCTTGACGAAGTGCTCTTACCCGCCCAAGTGGTTAAAGAGGGAGGCAGACTACCAATAAAAAGGGGTCCAAAAGCTCTTCAAATGGAAGGAATTCCATATTATGAACTTACCAATATTGGTCTAATTATTGCATCAACTATAGAAGAAACAGGCGATATTAGAGTGAGAATGAAACTGTTAGAGTCATATATTTCAAATTCCAATTCCAATAGAAAAGAAGATAATGATGTCACCAACAATACAACAATTAATGAAGGCATATTGTTATTGTCACGGTATGCACCATCTTTTATTTTAAAGTTAATAAGCGAATATATCATGGCATATAATCATGGAGAGATAGAGAAATTGGACAGATTAGATGGCCAAAAATTAAAAAAAATCATATCAGAGCAAATAACCATAGAGAGAGAGCTTGTTGAAGCATGCATGGTTTTATCAAACGATAAAAAAGAACTGCTAAGAAACTTTATAAAAATAATTAGTTGAACATTCGATTAAAATTTGTTTATTTTCTATATGGAACGGAGATGGATTTCAAATCACAAGCTATATCGACATCCGAAAAAACGGCTTTAGCTTCATTTAACAAATCAACTAGGTTTCTATATCGAGTGCTAAAATGAGTAAGACATAATCTACGTACGCATGCTAATTTTGCCAGGCTGGCTGCTTCCAAAGCAGTAGAATGAAAGCTCTCTTTGGCTTTGCCTAATTCAGCAGATTTAAAAGTAGATTCAAAAATTAACAGATCGCAATTCTTGAAAAACTCACACAATTCACGTGAGGGCCTTGTGTCCCCCGAAATGCCAACTTTTCTTCCAGGACGTCTTGGTCCTACTAGAGTATTAGAAGATATTAATCTATTGTTAAACATCACATTTTCACCATTTTGCAACATCCGATATAGGTTGCCTTCTGGAATTTCCAATTCTTTAGCTTTTTTTATATCAAATTCACCAGGACGGCTATTTTCTATCAAGCAATAAGCAAAAGAGCAAATATCGCTGCCATGATTAGATTTACAAAACACTATCTTGTAGTCTTTGTTGGCCACGAGAATTCCTTCATTGTCATCAATAGCATGGATATTTATCCCAAAAGACAAATTGATACCAAGAATTCTAAGATTTTCTTTTAAAAAATCATAAAGCAATTTAGGACCGTAAACATCTATAGGTAAATTTCGTCCCTGTAATGAAAGTGTCTGAAAAAAACCCAAAATACCCAAAATATGATCTGAATGCATATGTGTGATAAAAAGCATAGTTTTTTTATTAAAACCAAATCGCGCACGAATAAAATTATACTGCATACCTTCTCCCGCGTCAAAAATAAACAATGTCCCATCCCTGTTAACAACGATAGAAGAAAGAAACCTATTTTCTAAAGGCATTGCTGCGGATGTTCCAAGAAAAGTCACATCTAGATTAGCCATGGTGTTGTATTGTATTTGATGTTTCAGTTAAAACCATCATCTTTTATGCAATCACCAGTGATAGAAGACAACGCATTTGTTATATCCAAACTAAGATCGACTTTTGAACATGACCTAGGAACACTATTAGTTGAAACAATATCAGTTAGTCCCGCATTTTTCAACGTATTTATAGAATTTTCGTCAGATAAGGCATGTACACACATGACATAGATTTTACCACACCTGTTTTTTTTCAAAACATCTAATGATTTTAATATTGTTCCCCCACTAGAAATCATATCATCTATAATAACTATATCGCGGTCTTTAACATCGAATTCTAAATTTTCATCCACAACAATGTTTCCGGAAACTCGGTCTCTCATTTTCTTTAATCCAAAGAAATCAGATTGTATTATTTTTGAAAAATCTTTAGCTCGTGAAATGCCCCCCATATCAGGTGAAATAACAACAGGGTTGATCAGATTAAATTGAGTTTTAGCATAATTTGCGAGTGAATTTATAGACGAAATATTCAAAACATTTAGTTTAAAATATGAGAGCGCCTTAATGCTATGGATATCCACCGTAATTAAATTACGAACATCAATACATTCTAGCATCCTGGCAATTAATGAAATTGTCGGAAATTCCCCTTCTAAAAACTTCCTGTCTTGACGAGCATATCCCATATAAGGCATTACAGTTACAACTTCTGAAGCTCCCAAGTCATAACAACAAGAAACAATCATCAATGTTTGCAAGAGGTGAGAATCCACAGGTGGATAGGTAGATTGAACTATTATGCATTTTTTGTCTAACAGGTTTGCATCAATCCTTATTTTACTTTCACCATCTGAAAAAATTCTGAGATCTACTGGAATAGATACGGACTTTAAGCGAGCAGAAATATGATTTCCTAAATTTAATGAGGAAGGACCGGCCAAAACTACTATATCTTTCAAGACATTTTGAAATGAATTTTTGAATCTTAAAAACGTTAATTAATTGCAATTTGATAATTATTGGCTTAAATCGAAATCGAAATTACCTAAAATTAGTTCTTTACAACCAATAGAATATTAGAGTTTATTCTGTCTAATTGCTCTCGGATAGCTTTAACAACCTGTTCCTTTGCAGTAAGGCTCGAGAAATCCAGTATTTGAAATCCATCAATTAGATGGATTTGAGGTGAAAGACCAGAAGATGATGACGATAGACCAGATAAAAGCGGTAACAGATTTTCAGATAATTCCTTTGAGTGACCATTTATCAATTTACCAGAATCCAAAGACAACCTCACTCGGCCAAATTTATCAAGTACTAAGATTGATTGTTTTTTTGTTTTAAATAAGAATTTTTTTTGAACATATGAATTAGAAAATACATAATAATTTCCGATATTACTTTCTAAAACAATGTTTCCGTTTTGTCTAAATAGTTCATTAGCAGTTCGTGTCAATTCATCACAATCCAATTCCCTAGAGCGAGCATTAGACAAATCCAGTGTAACATTACCCATGACTGTGACTCTAAGTACGGCCCGTTCGCTGATATATTCAGATTGGATAGACAATGAATCAGGTGATGCGTTTTTAGAAATAGCTTCGTTTTTAACTTCATCTATTAATTGAGATACATTATCAGGAGATGGATTGGCAATTGTACGCTCTTTTTCTTCATATATCATCCCTGTTGCAACGCCTATAGATGATATAACATCAGCATACTCTGCTTTTTTGTATTGAAGATCAAGTTTCTCCGCTACCTTCGGAACTAAAACAGATGCGCCGCCGCCGCCGCCAATGATGACCACCCGATCTTTTGCTAATTTGTATTCTTTTATCGCAGGCACCATATAATTCACAATTTTAGTAACAGAAATGTCAAGAATTTGTTCGGCTATTTGTTTGAAAGGTATCCCAAGGAAGCCAGACAGTTTGGTAAAGGCAATTTTTGCAGACTCAGCGTTTCCGAAGGCATTATCATCGATAGGAATGATATTTAATGCATTAGCTGCACAAGTATTAGTAATGCCATATAACTTTCCACTTGGAGTTTGGATGCAAACATAGTCAGAGGGATCATCGTCTAATGGGCTAATGAGTACAATCTCCCCTTCCCGTAATTCGTCCGGATCAGCAAAACAAGAATATTCTAATCCAGCTATGTGAGAAGACCTCGGACCTACGTCAACAATTCTCTTGTGACTGGAAATTCTGGTAAGCGAACCACCAGCTACCCCACATATACGAACATCAAAAGACCTAATACATGTAGGGTGAGTCATAATAGTAACATAACGCATTTCAGGCTTCCCATCTTTAATAATACTGATATTTGTTGAAGTTCCCCCTACTTCAATAAAAATGCCTTCTAAAACCTGCAAAAAAAGAAGTGCACCAACTACACTTGCAGCAGGTCCCGATAAAACAGTAATTATAGGTTTATGCAAAAAGGATTCCAATGTTGTGACGCCCCCATCCCCTTTCATTATCATCAATGGGACAGATATGTCAAGTTTTTTCACTGCAGATTTGACAAAGTTGGCCGTATTGATGGCTTTTGGCAGTATGCTTGCATTAATGGTTGCAGTTAAGGTTCTAATTTCTAATCCGTATATACCCGCTAATTCATGCCCGGAGGTGCACGGCAATTTTGAATTGTCCATTACAAACATTTCGTTACTTGGATCATCAACACCAAAGGCTTCACTGACAACAATAGACTGAGCCCCTTCAGATTCAAGACTTTCAATTGATTTTTCAATATCAATTTCCTTCAGATACTTTGAGGTATCTAAAAAAACATAACTGGTCTTTAAAAATTTATTAGAACTTAATGGAATGTTTTTTATGTGAGTTCTTTTTACGATATTAGACTTTTCCAATCCTACACCCATTCCAATAATGCCAACCTTTGCAACATCTCCTTCCAAAAGAGCATTAACTGCTTGAGTAGTGCTATGAGAGATCAACTCTATTTCCATTGGATTTATGTTATTTCTTTTGATGAGTGATGACAACACATTAACAATTCCTTCAGACACACCATCCATAGAGGAGTGGGTTGTGTGAACCGACATTTTACCCAAAATCTTTTTATCAAGCACATCAATAGCTACAGCCTTTGTAAAAGTACCTCCTACATCTATTCCAATTCTAATTTTTTTCATATTTTTTACACATCAATAACCAAAAAAATCATTCATTTATTCAGTTTAAAGTAATTTAAATGCTACCAGGAAAACCTAGAATTGCAAAGACACGTCATATATTATTTCCCTCGTACCCATATAACGGAGTATAGCCTGAAAGTCTTTTTTATTTGATGAAACAAGTATCTCAAGTTTTCCCTTGCCATTTCTATTTAGATCTTTGTTGAATTGCAAATAATTCCTTGCATCCTTCGCAACTTGAGAGGATGAATCTATAAATTTGATTGAAGGCAAAAGATCTCCAATATAGTTTTTAATAAAAGGCAAATGAGTGCTACCCAAAACAAGCACATCAATGGAATCATCAAAATTTGATGTTATTGTTTTTTGAATAATTTTAAAGGTATGATTTCGATCAGATAGAAATGATCCATTCTCGACTATATCAATTAAATCAGATGAATCTATTTTAGTGATAAAAATATGCTGAGGAATTTCCCTTTTCAACAAATAATTGAATTCTTTGCTATTTAACAGTCCGGTAGAACCCATTATAGCGATATGATTTTTTTTACTCATAGATGCTGCCTTTTTAAGTGGAGGTTTTGTTGGAATGATATCAATTGAAAATTCATTTTTTATTTCATCAAAAATTTGTATAGAGGGGGTATTTGAGGCGATAACTATGAGCTTAGGTCTGTATTTTTCTAAAAATTTAATGGAATTTCTTATTATGGGTTTTAAGTCGTCTTTAGATTTTTTACCGTAAGGAAAATTTAATTTATCAGCAAAATACAATATATTCTCTGCAGGGGCAATTTTTCTTATTTCTCTTACAACAGACAATGAGCCCAAACCAGAATCAAATACCGCAATTGGTCGGAATAGCATGATATCGGATCTTTATTTAATTTATTTTTATATGTATTTAAACCAATAATTTGGCATTAACCATTATTTGAATAACAGACGCTCATTAGGCCACTATGTTTTAATGCAACAACTTCCCGCAGGAATACTGTACCCATGTGGGCATATTGTAGGATGCTTTAATAATGTACATAACGCCTCCGTAAATATTTGTTTCATATGATGTTCAATCCCACACACCATTTCTTCATCTATGTCTATTTTTAAAGCATCTTTCATCAAAACCTCTAACAATCGAGTGTTACGAATCATTTGTTTACCTATTTTCTCCCCTTCGTTAGTAAGAACAACAATTGAGCCTTTTTTGTAATCAATTAAACGAGTATCGTTTAACTTATGAAGCATTTGAACTACGGAAGGCTGAGTCACATTTAATATTTTGGCTATTGAACTAACTTTTAACTCCTGACCACTTTCTAATATTGACCACATTGCTTTCAAGTACATTTCTACATGTTCTGCCTCTGCGGTGCCTACATACAACTGCTCTGGTATATCGGAATTTCCCGTGTAAATAGTCATTGATGATAATTATAATATACAGCGTATTGTTTTTTAACTTTATTGATTGACAATTTTGAAATGCCATCATGAAAAAGTTATCCAGAATTAACTTTTTATTTTACAATTTTTTCATGTTGCTTTATGAAAAGTTTTTCTCATTTTTTTAGTTGCAAAATGACCTGTTGCTTGTCCAATGTTAATTCAATGGATCGAACTTTGCTTTTATAGAAAACTATTTTCTTTCCCCTTTCGCTAATTACAATTTTGTCAATAAACAAGAGACCGATATCCTTTAGTTTTCGTATTTTTTTATAAGTGGAACTTATTGGAACGGTATTTTCACTGCAGATTTGAAAAACAGATTTTGATTCGTCTAATGTCGATAAAAGTATTTTATATGAAAATCCATCAAATAATTCCTTTAAGATAGGCATAGATTCTTGTTTTTCTTTTTTAAAAACATGCTGTTGAGATTGAGTCATTATTTAGGCTTCCCTAATTCTTAGGTATGCCTAATATTTAAACGGTTATTGCTATTCTGATGACACCATAACTCGATCTTTTATTATTGCATACTCATACTTTACGCATCTACAAATAACTCTGCCCGTCTAAACAAACACTTCATTTGCTTTCCTCAATTTTCATACAAACAATTACGGTCCTGCATTTCTTTCATACATAAAAACATATTTCTTCTTCTGGTCATCATTGAAAATAATTCCCTTAACAATTTACAATAGGCACTAAATTGTATTTAGTAAAAAGTAAAAACAAGTGCCCTTTGTCCTTCTTGTGGCCGTCAATCCATCGTCAATCCATCGTCAATCCATCAATAAGGTAAAAATAAGAGGACATTGCGACGGTTAATTGCAACAAATTAATTAATTTATTTAAATAGGTTCTATCAGTACTATACTTATTGTCAAAAGATAAATGGGCAATCGTATTCCTCATCATATAAAAACCAAGGTTTTAAGAGAATGGCTTCAAGGTATTTCTCGGGACAAAATAGCATTGGATAACAACATAAGCGAAGGAAGTGTAACAGGCATAATTCAACAAGCCAAAATCAATACTCCAGATATGGATTTACTTAGAGAAATCGCTCTGGGGATAAAAAAATAAAATATTGATTTAAACCATTTTGCATCCTCTTTTAGATTAAACAAAAAATTGAATAGATGGGGATTGACAGAAGACAAGATAGAAAAACTACTGGAGGAGATAAGCAATTATTGCTACAGATATCAGGGAGACGAGAAAGGATTTGTATCAAATATAGACGAGGTATTCAATTTAGCATCTAGCCTTGACATTTCCTCATATGATATTCCTTCCCATATCAATAAAAACACAATGCTCCTAATGGAACTTGATAAAAAGATAGCAGAAAAAGAAGAAAGAATTATACAAAAAGCTGAAGAATATGGATTAACTATAGAGTATCTAAAAGTATATAGATCAAATCTACATCTAGCGGATAAAATAGAGAAATTGGATAATCATTTGCGGGATTGTAAAAACAAAATATATTTGTTACAAAAAGAAGTTAATGGTTACAGAATTAATCAAGAAATTGAAAGTTATTCAAGATCTGTTTCGGAAAAAGAATTTGATGATGCCAATAAAAAGCTGCCAGAAGGCAGACCTCTAGATATAAAAGAACTGGCCAGAATTACTGATGAAATTTATTTTCACCCAGGTAGAAACGAGCAAATAATTAGGTTAATGCGTCAGCGCTTTGCAAATTCACCATCTTGATACAAAGTCATAAATTTCTAATTTACAAGTACCTGCCCCACCATTGTAGGATGATAGATACAGAAGTATTCATATTCCCCTGGCTCATCAAACGTCAAACTATAGCTTTGCTTATTTAACATGTTACCTGAATCAAACATTGAGCCTGCGTCCGAATCATCCGAACCGGATGTTACGGTATGGGCTATCAAATCTTCATTGTACCATGTAATTGTTTGTCCGACTTGAATTTCAATTGGATTGGGAGAATATGACTCTTCACCCGCTATGCCTACAACTGTTGCAGGGATTGCGCCTGAAGACGCAGAAGACAAGGGATTATTTTGTGGTGGGGCAGCTGGTAGGTTTTTTGGTGCTGAGCTAACAGAAGTTGGCAAAATTCTATAAATATCTCCTGCATAGCTTAACACATACATATAACCATCCGGTCCCACTTCTATGTCAGTTATACCACCAAAACCCTGTCCAAAAATAATGGGTTCACTTTCCCTTGCGTTATCAACAGCATTATCGTATAAAGATTGCAAATCACCAGCATAAGTGCCATCCATTAAAATTCCACTTCTATCCCCATTAAGTGTCAACCTGTAAAGATACCCATTGTTTATGTCGGCAGTAAAAAGGTCATTCTGGTACTCTTTTCCCAATTTATCAGAGTTTAGGAATTTAGCATCAGTTATGCCTATAGGAATGTTCCAAACAAACTTTGGATCACCATAATAACCACCACCTAATTGTACCAAATCACTCCCTGATGTCCCAGTGTCCATAACATTATTACCTTCATATCCCTGAATTAAGGCCCAACCACTGTTAAATCCAGGTCCAACCAGGTTGATTTCATCGCCTGACGATGGACCATTTTCAGTATCCCATAAATTCCCAGTTACCGGGTCAAAATCGATACCAAAGCTATTTCGAATTCCCATTGCATAATAAATACTTAGGGGCAATTCATTTCCAAAAATGGCGCCACCAGGTACAACTGACCCATCTGGAGTTACTCTCAATATACCACCAGTACCGTCTGCATTAGGACCATCTTCGGTGTTTTGCGCCAGAGTTCTATGGCCACCCACCTCTCCGATTACCAGATACACGTTATTGTCAGGCCCAATCAGAACTTTACCCCCGTCATGATCGGTTCTATTAGTTGTGCCTGGCTCCGAAGGCAGATTCAAAAGAAGAACCGGGTTGATTAACTGCCCATCGACATATTCATATCTATATAGCATATTACCTACCGGTTCAACACCATCTTCAAAATCATCGCCATCCTTTCCTCCACCTGACTCAGTGTAATAGAGAAAAGCATATGTCCTGCCATCAGAATATGTAGACAAATCTATTCCCAACAAACCTCGTTCAATAAAAGTTGCTACCTGAACATCCAACACAGGATTGTCTTGGACAGTACCATCTCGCACTTCCATTACCCTACCGGTGTTTTTTTCAGTTACAAGAATATCATTACTGCCTAAAAACGCCATACTTGTAGGGGTTTTTAAGCCACTGGCTATCTTTTCAACAGTAAGGTTTGGATCATTTATTACAGGGCCATTTGGAGAAGGCTCTGCTTTAGAATATGCGCCATATGATGGTTGAGATGATGGGCATATATTGAAAACCATTATAAACATTAAAGCAATAAAAGACATTGACAATCGTTTTTTGTGTACAAATCCCATCTGAATAAAACGGACAAAAGAATAAATTAAAACGTTACGTCTTTGTGTTCTATAAATATTATTAGGTAAACAAAGAGCGGTTTATCACATAAAATGCTCTATTATTGATTTATAGCATATTGGTACCATTGGATATGTTTTGTAGGGTTAAAAATACAGCACAAAACCATTTACTAAATTTCCACATGGGATTTAGAATCAGGCTGAATAATCTTATTACAGCGATAAAAATACTATTTTAAAGTATGAGTCTTAATGTTTAAGATATCATGAAAATAACAAGATAGTTGACATTTCCAAGTATTCAAGGCTATTCGAAAATATTTCTAAATATAACACTGTGAAAATCATTGTGAGGACATGAAAATAATAGATCTTACGCAGGATATGAATGAAAATACACAAGTTTTTCCAGGTTCGCCCAATTTAAAGATTTTAAAATGGTCAACCTACAAGATGGACGAGTATGACTCTGAAATGATTTTTACCAGCACCCATTTGGGAACACATATAGATGCCCCAATTCATTTTAGCCCAACGGGAGAATCTGTAGAAAAAATCCCTTTAGAAAAAGCAGTAGTTTTGGATAATACAAAAGTGTTGAAAATTATAAAAAACGATGATGAAATTATCGATGTAGATGAGGTTAAAAGATACAACATCAAAAAGAACGATACAGTATTGATATACACAGGCTGGTCCTCAAATAGATTAAAAGACAAATACCTTAAAAAAAATCCAGGCTTGTCAGAGCAAGCCGCAGAGCATTTAGCAAACCTAGGGATAAATTTAGTGGGAATAGATAGTCCCAATATTGATCCCGCATTTGACAAAAAATTCAAATCGCATAAAATTTTTTCTGCCAAAAGCATTCCAATAATAGAAAATTTAACTAATTTGGACAAAATACACAAAGACAAGTTTATCTTTATTGCGTTACCATTAAAATTGGAAAATTGCTCGGGTTCCCCAATAAGGGCAGTAGCTTTAATCAACTAACCCATCTCACCAAAGAGTAATATTGGAAAACGCTAAAGTATCGATGTAATTGTTGGATGATTTTGATGGCAACAGACATCTATTAAAGTCAAAATATCCTAATGAAATTGTAATAGATTAAAAGCATAATTAATAATATCATTTTGTTTGATGTTTTTTAGGCTCTGTTTATTTAATGAATAATTCCTTGTTATGCAAAATTGCAAATGGGTTTAACCAATTCTTTACATGCCTGAGTTTGCGGTTTTTCTTTCTGCAAGGAAAATAGTCATCAAAGATTTCTGTTCTGTCTTTTATGTATTGAATTGTCCTCTCAATGATGCTTTTCTCGAAAGATGGGTGAACATGGTGCTTTATTTTCAAAAACTGACAGGCCTGCGGATACCATGTTCCGCCATCAGTCAAAACAGGGCATTCCCCATGTTTTTCTAAAAGGCGGTATAGAAAACGTTTGGCTACAAACAGGTTTCTTTCCTTGGATATGCTTGTTGAAAGAGTTTCCTTTTTGGCAGGCTCAATCGCTACCCAAAGCCATGCCAATTCTGAACCAATTTTAATCATTGTTTCGTCAACGACAAACTCCTCTACCTTCTTTTTCTTTGAATACAACTTCTTTGGCTTGTACTTTTGCATCCAATTCCAAATAGACACATGATTCCGTTTGATAAAACAAGAAAGTCTTTCGGAGGTTCTTCTTAATGATAAGCCGGAAAAATAAAAATACAATCCATAACCAATAACCTCTGAGGGAGTGCTGGTTCTTTCTTTTATTGCTCATAAAGTAGATAGAGAGCATATTCAAGCTATAGGTTTTCGTTAAGTGAACAGAGCCCTAAATGGCAATAACAAAAATAAATTTAACCATTGTATCGGCGGTGTTTGCGTGTGCTATTTTGATCGGTGCAGTTAATATCCTATGCCCAAGCCAAGACAATGGTCACTGAAAAACCTTCACTTATCACAGTATTAGTGTAAAGGAGGCTAAAGAATTAGGACCGATAGGCGATGGAGATAAAGAAAGGTTTGACAAATGTATTTGGAAAAGAACTAAATTGCAATGCCTCAAAGAACATGAATATGCTCATTGCGCATAAAGATCTAACCAAAAGTATTAAGCAAACAATTAACTGTTTTGTATCCTTTGGTTTGAGTTAATTATATTATATTTTACCTTTTAAAATGTGTTATTTTGGTAATATATGCCATTTTTGATAATCACATAGGAGTAGATATCTATTTGTTTGATATTTTGTTTATCCACATACGATTCAGTAAAAAAATCCAGGTTATTAAAATAATGAGCGTATATGCAACAGGAAAAGAAAACGTAATTTTAAAATAATCCACATTCAAACTACTCTCATTTAGGTTTGTTTTGCTATTGTCTCGTTCCTCCATATCATAGTTTTTACCTGAAAGGGGATTGAGCAGGTTTTCCACAGGTGCAAATTGATCTCTTAAAATAGGGACATCATTTATATTTATTTCAGAGGTGTTTAAAATATAATTTTCATAATTAACTTCATCCATTGCTGTTGTCGTCTCCTTTTGTATTTGAGCCATCCCTTCTTTTTCTGTCAAGTCGTTCCATACAGTGTCACCACTTTTTATTGATGCCAGAATGATATTTTGAATACTATCAGTAGAATGCTCTGTTGGAAAGACATAAACTTTAGGAAAGACCTCCAACATTGTCTTTAAGTTTGCTCGGTATAGACCGGATGTATCTCGTTTGTCATTAGATGAACCAATATGATTGGATATTATAACTCCATCTGATGTCAGTTTATCATATAATAATTTGTAAAACTCAACCGTCATTAGATGAAAAGGAACATAGCTTTTTGAAAATGCATCCAATATGATCACATCATATTTTTCTAGACGGTTTGCCAAGAATTCTCGGGCATCCTGAGTAAATATTCTTAGATTGGGATTTTCATCATCCAAAGAGAAGTATTCTTTTGCCACCTTCACAACAGATGGATCAATTTCCACCACATCCACTGAAATATTTGGATAGTTTTGGAGAAAATACTTTGGTCCAGAAAATCCACCCCCTCCAATAAACAAGACCTTTTTGGAATCATTGTTCAATACTACTCCGAGGGGAAAGAATTTGGTATAATCAACTACCAAGTCGTTTGGATTATCTTTATTCATTTCACTGTGAAGATAGCCATTTAAGAAAAGAGATCTGTTGTTTATTGAATTATAATTATCAATCACATCCAAATGACTATAGAGTGTTTCAGTTTCAAACAAAAGTTTACCTGGATGGATATGTTTGTTTTTTAAGTCTAGTGATACTGATTGAAATTCATCAAATGATAGTGAAACAGAAAAAACAAAAATAAGAGAAAGGGCAAGAAGCTTTGGAACAACCCTTAAACCAATTAATGAAGAAATCAGTAACAAAACACCCAAACCGTATATTATATGATTGATTTCGAAAACCGGGATGAGCATAAAGACAGTAAGAAAAGTGCCTGCAATGCTTCCTATTGCTGAAACTGAATAGAGATTTCCGGATATGTTACCCAACCTGTCAAGGATTTTCGTTGCGAGTTTTATTGCATAAGGCGAGATCATGCCAAGAAGAAAGGTAGGAATCGCAAGAAGAATAAACGTTGCAACTAGCGAATTTAGGTTATTGTCGCCACCGCCACCACCACTATCATTATCAGAAGGCATATCAAGCATAATGGCGGAAGTGAAACCAATTACAGAAGAAGAAATGATGGGGATAAAGACAATACACAATCCGGATGAGAAAAGTATTGAGCAGAATTTCTCAAAATCAGGATTTTTATCTGCCAGCCTTCCGCCAACATGATATCCCATGCTTAGGCCGACCAGGACGACACCAATCAAGATTCCAAGTATATAGGGTCTTCCAAAAACAGGCGTTAGCAGTCTACTAGCAGCAAATTCCAATGACTGGTTGCAATCCCGGCAATAAATACAAGGACAATAAGAACAACAAAGAAAGAAGGCGCAGTAGTTATAGTAACATACTGGACTATACCGTGTTATTGAAATTGGCATATCTTGGAATCCCCTATATATTCTCCATTATCTGTTGTCATGCATTTGTCGCCTTTATATCAGCAAAGGACAAATTAATCAGGTTATCTTCAGTTGCGTCATTTTGCCTAGTTCAGCGAGATTTCCCCGTTAGTTCCCTTTACTGGAACCATTGGCTGTAAGGGTGGAACAAATGGTGTCTTTTTGCATGCAACACAAAATAAATTATTTGCCAGTAACACTGCAAAAATTAACAATTATGATGTCACGTAAAGTTTAGTCAGCACCTGTCATATGAAATCATACTGCTGATTGTTTTAACACATCTCCAATATCAACACCATTCCTTTGAACATATCCTGCATTAACTTCTAACACATACTTTGCGGGCTGTTCTGACATATAGTTTTGGCAAATCTCTGTTACACAAGGTTGAACGTTCTCTTTAATGTCTACAACTCCAAGTTTTTCATCCATGAATATCATATCCAAAGGAATGAGCGTATTTTTCATCCAAAATGATCTGGTCTTTTCGTCATCAAAAACAAATAACATACCATTATTTGATTCCAGGTTATTTCTGAACATTAGCCCTCTGCTTTGCTCAGAGGGATCGTCTGCTATTTCTACATAAATTGGCGAAGTGGATTTATTTTCGGAGTTAAACCTTACTGATGGGTTCTTCATTACAATTTGATGGGGTTCTAGCCCCGTTGGGATAGTTAAGATAACTTTGTCGGTTTTAGTATCCACTACGGAAATATCATTGCTATCCATATTACTTATATACATCAAATTACCATCAGCACTAAATGCTATGCCATGAGGGGCTTTTCCGACAGGCGTTTCCTTTATCACTTCAAATGTGTCAAGGTCTATTTTTGAAATAGTGTTGGACCCTAAGTTTGTTACATATGCAAACCTCTCATCAGGGCTTAATTTTACATATTCTGGTTTATTGCCTACCGTAATATTCTTAATTATCTCGTGCCGGTTGGAATCAATAATTGAGAGGCTGTTGCTATACATGTTAACTATGTATAGGTTGGAACCATTGTTGTTAAATGAGAGTCCATGAGGTGTTTTTCCTGAATCAATGCTTTTTATTACAACCGGGTTTTCTGCTTTCAAGTCAACGACTGATATGGGTCCCCACAGGTTTGCAACATAAAGAAATTGTTGATTAGGGCTAATCTCTAAATATTCTGGACCTGCGCCAACCTTTATTTGATCTGTTATGCTACTCCCGTTAACAACTAACACCCTGTTGCCGTATACATCTCCAACATACAAAATTGGCTCTCTGTTATCCTTGGCATCATCATTGCCATTGTTTCTGATTTGGTTTTCACTAATTGCAATACCATGAAGGGCCTTCACTCCTTTAATGGGGATTTGCTTGATAATTGTGTTATTGGTTGTATTGATGGCTGAAATTGTTGATGAATCGGTATCGGTGGTAAACACTGTTTGTTGATTTTCCGAAATTTTAATATCATGTGGGCCTTTTCCTACTGAAATATTTTTTACAAGGTGGTTGTCATCAAGGTCAATGACAGAAACGGTGTTAGATCCGGCATTACCTACGTATAGTTCTCCCTGCCCAGTAAAAGAGGAGATTCGGCTGGAAGTTATTTTTGCAGAACTATTCGCAAAGGAAGTATCAATGCTCAGTATTGTAAATGCCGCATAAATGACTGTTAAAGATATAACTATTGACGCAAATACACAAAAAAGCTTAATAGTTGACATCATCGCTATCGGTTTAAATAGACAAAAGGAGATATATGTTTTGCATTGTTTTTGATGAAGGTTAAAGTTTACACCATCATTTCTCCACGTAAAGAATTTTCCTAAAAATGACTACGTTCTTTGCTTGTTGTTTTCCCATTTCCATTTTTTCAAATTGGATGGCCCAGAATTTTTTCTTATCTTTTGCACTCATTATCCCTACATAAAAAATGAGGCATTCAAACTTTTTCTGTTTTCAATGTGTGCTGTTGTTCTTTAAATAATGCTTCTCTTGTATAATTGGATGTACGCAATGGTTTCAATAAAGTGCAGGATTTCTGTTATTTGCCACCACTGCCGCATGCAAATACAAGACAGCCATTAGATTTGTGGTTGATAACCAAATCCTGCAATAAGCATATTCTAGAGTGTCAGTTTTCTGGTATTCCATTTTTGTCCAGCCAAATGGTAATTCATAATCAGATATGTCGCGGTCCAATTTTGATAACTGTCTAACCGCAAAATTGATGGCTTTCCTTGCAGGGCATTGACTGCAAATTATCGGTATGGATGAAAGAATATGATTACCCACTAAAACCTGCAAATAATTTTTTTATAGATAAAACATATAAGCGGTTGTATTTGACGAAAAATAGTGTTAAAAAGAAGTTTTGTAATTGCCTTAAGTGTTTTAACCAGCACGTTATCAATTTCGTTAGTCGGCGCAAATGCGTTTGCGGCACATGAGCAGGATTTTTCTAATTTTTATTCTGGCCCAATAGCCAGCTCAAATGACAACTGGATTTTGTCGGGTCATTGGATGGGCTACCTAAACCAGTCTAGCCCCAAAGATTCGGTTTTTCACAGCATGTTTAACATGGTTATGACAAATGGCTCTGCCCCGCACATTCACAAAATAGGCAACGCAACTGACATTAGTGTTACCAAAGAAGAAAATAATACAGTAATGGAGGGGAATGTTTCCATTACGATGAAAGATGGTCCCATATCCAGTATTCCTACCATAATTACCATTGCAAACAATAACTCTATTACCATACTGCCAAGTTCATCAAAAGTGAACAATCATTTTGGCAATGCCACAATCAACGGGTTGGTGAGTAGCGATAACAATACTGCTAAAATGGCTGAGATGATGATGGCTGATACTGAAGTCCAGCAAAAATTAAGTCCAATCATTAATATGATTATGATGAATAATATGCTGAAAGATGCGATGGCAAAAGGGAACATTTTGGATAACACGACTGGCATGACCAACATGACATTGAGCTCACCCATTCAATGATTATACACAATAAAATTCACCAAATAATGGGGCATATTCTAATTTGGAAAAGGCCATAATTACAAATGTAAAGCCCTATTGTTAAATATCCATCTTTTGTATAATCCATATGGCAAAAGACCCAGTCTGTAACATGAATGTAGACGAAAAAAAGGCAAAATACACCTCAGATATAAATGGACAAAAAGTTTATTTTTGTCGTTCAGAGTGTAAGGAAACATTTGATAAAAATCCCTCAGAATATAAATATTAATAAAGCAGGTCAAGAAAAAAAATTAAAACTACATTTCGATTTCTGATTTGCCTTAATATTTTCTTATTAGTGAGTCAATTCTTCATCCATATTTTTTAATATGGCTATTTCACAATAATTGCAACGTGGAAAAAGCCCGACATCTGCAAATCAAAACTCCAGGTTTATTGAATTAAGGCTTTGACAAAAACCACATTCAATATTTATTGCAGGACCGTTTGTTTGTAATTTATCCTCACACATGAGATTATAGATTTTGCATTTACTCACAGAAATTGCATAGTAAATACATTTGTGTTCTAAAACATTACAAATGATGCTTTTCTTATGGGAATATTTATTGTCAATATCGGCTAATTCGCTTTAACAAATAAAATAAGCAGGCCTATGTTGCTTAAAAATATCACATGAAGGTGTTATCTATTTACATTGTGAACTATAGATACAAAATGGAACACATTTCCAGAATATACTGGTTATGGGTTTTTCTTCAATTTTATTAGTTTAAACATCAAGAAAAAGGACGGGTGAAAGACCATTATTAATCTAATATATAAATTTAATTTATGTTATAATTGGAAACCGGGTACAAAAATATAAACCAAATAAAACATCATCATGAGACATTCTGATAAAAGGTCGGTTCAGGTTATATATGGCTCTGAGGGTTGCAATACATCTGAAAAACAAGAAATTCATGTATGAAACATGTCAAAAGAACATAATATAGGCGTATAGACCAACATCATTGGAAACTCCCAGTTTCTAAAGCTGGTGAGAAGGTGCTTGCTTGGTGTCTGCCTCAAGACGGTAGATTTCTTGATCTAAAGCATAACATCCATTCTCTCATGAGAGAAAAAATGGTAATATCAGCCATACTGAAATTGCTTCAAGCGATTTAACAGATCTAATTAGGTTTTGTTTGGTTTTGACTATCCTAATACCACTAGCAAAAATATTATTATGTTTATCAAGATTAAAATGGCAAATGGGGCAGAAAATACTTTAATGAAAAAAACTGTAATATTTATAACAATTATCTTAATTACCATAGGAATAACATATTTTTCCTATACTTACTTAACTAGTGATTTCTATTTGAACAGGGATAACAACATAGTTACAAAATACAGCAAGGTATTAAATGAATCCAATAATTTAAACAACAACAGCCCAAATCCAGGAATTAAGTAAATTACGGAAAAATAAAAAATTTTCTGTGTAGACAATATTCAAGATCTAGTGGCTTCATAAGCATTTTTTTAAATTCTTTTCCGTGTGTTCAATCATACGGATTAAATTTGATAAGAACAACAATATAGGGTAGCTTCTGGTTGGGCTGGGACATCTTTTGACATTCAATCCTGATTCCATGTTTTTATTAAAATTTTCTAATCAAATAACAAAATCCAAATTAACTATAGTTCTTGGGGAGCAATTGTAATTTGTTGTGTATAAATGCGTCCATCAATAGACAATAGACTGGAAACTGCGTAAGGACTGTAAAAAAAGGGTATTTTTGGGTTCTGTCTCTTCACCGGGCGTAGAAAACGGGTGTTATAATTGGGTGGTAGGGTTGTGAATCAATCCAGGTGTTTTTCTGATTTCGGCAACTAAGGCCATTATTTTGTTATCAATAGAAATATCATTTTCTGTACATCTTCTAATAGGTAAGTCTTGATAAAAGATTGTGAGAGGTGTCCAAATTCTGCTCATTTAATCCTCAATTTTTAAAAGGTCATCTATTATAGGTTCTCTGAATTCGTTTTTTTTCTCCTTCCTCTTGCGCCATTGTTTCAGTATCCCTAAAACCTTTTTCAGGTTTTGCGCCCCATCTCATTAATTCAACATTTTGAATTCTAACGGATCATACATTTCCCATTTTCTTCTTTTGTGTTACAAATTTTGTATTTCTTGTATAATGTAGCCTCACATTCACAAAACCAATCTTTTGGTGAACCAAAACAAAAACTGTTTATCCTTTATTTGGATTGGAGGTGGGTTTAACCAAAACTCTTGCCAGTTCATCAAAACCTTATTGTCTAAGTTTTCAACATCTTTCCTTTTCTTTTTTTGGTTGTCTTTTTTTTGCAACAAAGCAAAGACAAGTAAACTTTCTATCGGATTACGTCGTAGACCATGTTGTAGAATTATATGACACTTAAATAAGATTCAGCGATAGATATATTTAAGGTGAATTCTTATAAGTTCAGTATACCAAGTGCCACATGTGTTCTCCAATAAAATTGCAACACTATTATTATACCATGAATATATATATTAGTTTTAGTCTGATTGGCGTTTCGAATCGACGCAGTTTTTTCCACACCCAATTCTGAGCACCCAAAAAAACACATCAACTGTAAAAACCCCACAACTGACTTAACAACCCGGATGGTTTCAGCAGAACCAGATATGGTATAATCTTACCACCCAAAAAGCAGCACCCAAAGAGTGAACAGAACCTATTTTGTGCTAAAAGGCTTTTTCAACCCCATTAGTAAAAAAACATGTTTATGCATCTTTTCGTATAACCATAAAATCATTAAACCACCTATTTTGGCTCATTTCTGGATCTTGAATTGCCTATTAACCCTGCCAAACTATAACCATATTCAAAATTGCGCTTTACATGATTAATGCCATGAGTTAAATGTGGTTCAAATTTCCTATCCAACATGCTTTCAATATAATATTGAACTTTTTTACACATGTTTGAGAATGTCTGGCTTGTCTATAGGATAATGGGCATCTCAAATCACGTTCAACCGCTAATTTAAATTCTTTAGGGCTATCAAGTTTACCATATCTAATAATTTTATCATAATTATTACAAAGATCATGTGATTTTTAATCTCCTTGTTAGGCAACGCAGTTAAAGATTGTCTGATAGAATGGCAGCCTCTTCCCGTAATCCTAGATATTCCATGCATTACACCATCATCAACAGATTCGGCCCCATCCAAAACAACAATAACAGCATCAAAATTAGAATCCAGTTTCTTTATTTTTTGAGATTCAATAGCTTTTTTTGGCCATTATGGCTTTTTGCATTCAAATCCTTTATTGAAGATACAGTGTCTGATGGATTCTCCATTGCTTTGGAGAAATGCAATGAAAAATGTTGGCTACTAAAGACTCTTTCTTGGAAAAATAATAGGGTTTTATTTGAAATGTGGATATTTTTTTACCGTAGGGGTCTGACTAAAAAATAAGGCAGCAATCACATCAACAATCAAATTCGGAATTTGAATTCTGATTTTTTCATCATAAAAATCATAGCTGATCAACAAGTCATTACAAATTTCAAAGAAACTGTTATCAATTATTCCTGATCTTGTACTTGCTGGATTTCCTTTTATTTCACCAGTGTTTGTGATTAAAAACTTGTAAGATGCAATAAAAAAATCATATAGTTTATTTTTACTCAATACAACGCCATTAGACTGTAGAGAATATGCAATCGTTTTTAATACAATAACACATGGACTGGATAAAGTCACATCTTTAAAATGAGTTGAAAAACTATTTGCAAGTGCAATCACATCGGCATAGTTTAAAGAGCTGTCGACGCTATGAATTCCCAATTCATTGTAACTTTTTCTGAGTAGGTCATCAAAACCTGCAACACACTCATTATTCATTTTAATGGCATCATGTTTAAGTTTTATTTTTTGTTATTAAGCATTATAAAAAAAATAATTAAAGATAATATGTATATTTTTTTAAAACAAATATACAACTATGTGTGTAGATTTTAGTACCTATTTGTTATTTTTTTCATCCAGATTTTTGTCCAATGCCCAGGGAAACCATCTGCCGATAATTTTGCTCCAATCCACTTTAAAGGTAAAAAACAACACCAGAATCAACAAAACAACAGTCAATACGGATACTACAATAATAGAAAATTGATTGTTGGCGTCAGAGACAGAGAGAACCTCTTCCATTATAGGTCTGCCTAAAAAAACCGTTCCCCAAACTATTATCTCCCCCAAAATAAACTTTCCAAGGAAGGTCACAATGGTAAATTTTTTAATGCTGTATTTAGCCAGCCCCAAAGGTATATAGACCAAGTCGTCAGGTATGGGTGTTAGCGCTGCGACAAATGCGCCTATTCCCCCATATTTAGTCAGAATATTTTGGAGAGGCTGCATTCTTGTTTTGGTTTTATTGCTCAAAATATTTCGCCCGTAATAACTTGCTATAAATATAATCATTTTAGCCAATACTGCTCCAATAGCACTAGTTAAGGCAATGAGGTGTGGATCAAAGTCTTTATTTAGTGCAGAAGAAATTAAAATAGGGAAATAGGGTACAGGGATAAATACAAGGATACTACCAATAAAACTAGTTATTAATATGCCAATATAACCAGAACTACTGTAAAAAGAATAAATATCTTGGAAATCAATCAAACAAGAGAGTATTAAATTAACAAATATAACTACTTTATTAATTTATGTCTCCACTACACAAAAAGTCATAATAGATTAGCAAAAAAAATTCCGCTATGTGTATTTTCCTTTGCTTTCATCCCTCATTGATTTTCTAGAGGCAGCTATTATCTTTTGCTTTCTTGGCTGAATTATAAGAATATACAATGAGCCTATCAAGTACACAGACAGCAAAATAACCTGTGCTAAAACAGTTTCCAATGTGGGATGTATTCCGGTCATTGTTGCAATGTTTATATCAAGGCGTGGAATTATGCCAAAAAGATGTGTTGTAGGAACATAGCCAAGCTCCTGGAATTCTCGCATGGCGTTACCCATAAAGGTTATGGACATAAACGCACCCACGCCCATCGTAAAGCCAAACAAAACTCTTAACGGTAGTTTCTTTCCCAGTTTGCGAATTAAAAAGACCACACCAATTATTACAGCTAACCCAAGAAAAAGTCCAGCCATCACATAAAATTCCATGTATTTTGCATATGAAATTAATGCCTGGTAAAACAATATGGTTTCAAAGCCTTCTCTATATACAGTAAAAAAGGACAGCATGACAAAAACCATAAAGCTGCCAGTGGCAGTAGCTTGCCAAACCTTTGCCTTAACAAATTCAATCCATTTCTTTGTTTCAATTTTGTTTAGCACCCAAAAGCTAACCCAAAAAAGAACAGCTACTGCAGAGATGCCAGCCACAGCCTCTATCAATTCCCTACCTGCGCCTGAGATATCTATCAGAAACTCTGCAACAAACCATGTTATCATAGTCAATACAACAGCAAGCAAAATTCCCAAATACACATGTTTTTTGAATCGGTCATTTCTAGATGCTTCCAAGTAGGTTAAGATTGCTCCAAGTATGAGAGCAGACTCCAAACCCTCCCTAAATATGATTGAAAAGGAGGAGGAAAATGCAATTGATGGCGCAACAACCCCCGTGCCTGATACAAGGCGTTCTGATTCATCCAATCCATTTTTTATCTCAGCGATTTTAGATATAACCTGATTAACTTCAGCTTGTGAACTGATAAGGTTGCGCAACTCTGCAAATCTTATCTCCATTTCCAAAGTAAAATCCGGATCTATAGGCCTTAACGGAATCTCGATGTTTTCATAGCTGTCAAGATAAGCAGACCTGGTTGTGGAAAGGGCCTGTGATACATCATTTTGGCTATAATGCCTTGACACCTCATCTAACTTTATCCTAATGGTATCGATGTCGTTACGCACCTGACCTTTAAATGTGTCAGTTGCATTGCCCATGGATCTTCGCTCTCCGGTATAAACACCAAAACCTTGTTTTAATGAATCAATATTAGCAGTATTTGGAACAAATGATGATGAGGAGTTTGAGATGGTGGAATTGACAGTGTTGGCAATTTGCATGTTGTCTCCTGATTCTAACAGTTTCTTTGAAGTCTCTAGGTTGTTCTTTATCTTAGAAACCAAGCTTTCAATCTCAACAAGAGGAGACTGTTGTTTAATTAAATCTCGCAGATTCTCCCTCATATCTACTTCAGTCTCTAACATCAGTGTAGAATTTGCTTTTTCTATAGGCGCTTCGAGATATTCGTAATTATCCAAGTATGCAGAAGACACGTTTTTGTCTGCGCTTTTATAATCATTGTCGTTTTTGATGGATGTGATCGCACTATTCAATAAACTATCGATATTATCGAAATAAACCTGATACGACTCATTGGCAGGATTGGATGTGGAAACAAAAATATTATTAAATTCGTTTAAATCCCTTTCTATAGCATCAACTAATTTTGAATATTCTTCGACATTGTCGCTTTTTGACAACAAAAGGGTATTTAGGTTTGCAATAAAAAAGGCAATTTCTTTTGCTTTATCGCTTGTTATATTGGGTTTTATTGAGTTATAAATATAGTTAGATTGATTTACTAGGCCTATAGCATTTTCGTAGTCTACCGCAGCATAGTCTGCCAAATCATTTTCAACGTTATTTGAAGAGTTTTTAAAGGTTTGATATGAAATGTTGGAGTCTTTTAGCAAATAAGACAGGGTCTGGGACTGGACAATGAAATACTCTTGTTTTGGTAAAGAATCTTTCAACATGGAATGATAATCATTTATAATGTTTTTAGCCTCTATTATCTCATTTTTAGCTAACAACGAATTTTGGTCTGATCTGAGTTGTAGTGGAATGTCGGTAAGTAAATTCTCCAAGGTTTTAGATTTGTTCTCATCCACAGCATTAGCAAGGCTCTTTATTGTTGGAAAAGTTACAGAGTGAGGGATATAGGAATGCTCAAACAGCAGAGTATTGTTTCCCCTGTTTATTTTGTCCAAAACAATATCAAGTTGAGTGGTTATCCTATGGAGGTTAATATTTAAAACTAAAAGGTCTTCGCCTGAAAGTGAAATGGGTTTTTTTTCCGTGGCAAGATTTTCTTGTCCTTTTACAAAACCATCATTGTTAATAGATATGCTTAGAGCAAATAACAGGATAAAAATGCCACCAAACAACTTTAGAATATTTTTGTTCATCGAAAACCGGGCAATAGGAGCAAAAACAAATGAAGAAAAAAACATCGAATTTCTATTCTCTAAACTACAATTCTTTAGCATTATTAGGCAAACCTAATTTTTATTTAACTATATTTAAACATTACACGCCAATATGTTTTAAATACCAATGAATGATAAAAACTCACATAATCGACAATTTAACTCATATGGTTATCGCTCATATAAGATTTGATTATTTACGCCCAAAGAATAAAGGTTTTCCAAATTTCCTAACATTTCCATTTATCTTTCCCTTCTCCCTCGCTTCATGCATATATATTTTGTATAATCCAAATCTGCGTCATAATGATTGAATGCAAACCCAAGGAATTTTTTTACCAATATTGTCATTTTAACCTGTTGCTACCTTTGAGGGTAACTCCAACCATTAGAGCAGCACAATCAAAGTAGATGACAGCACAATCAAAAGTATTTTGGTTGATGTTACACCTTTGTTATTTTGAACCCTACAGTAAGATCTTTTATAATAGTTTACAAATCAAATGCAAGTAATAGTGGAATATAAAACCACAATAATATTTTTTTACAATAGAAGAACTTCATAATTATTGTTTTAATGTATTTATTATAAAAAAAGGGAAATAATTGGGATTTATTCGAAAAAGGCTGCTGTTGGATCAAAGGTCTCTTCTTCTGCTGCTGGATCAGTGGTCCCTTCTTCTGCGGCTGGATCAGTGGTCCCTTCTTCTGCGGCTGGATCAGTGGTCCCTTCTTCTGCTGCTGGATCAGTGGTCCCTCCTAATGTAACATTAGTAGTCAAGGCATTAGATATTACACTAGTTTTATTTAAATTCGTTAATTGAATGTCGGCTCTAACCTGTTGCATGTTAGGATCCATGAAAGAAGATGCAAACTGAATTCTACCAGATTCGGTTAAAGAGAAACCAGCTGGAAATGAAGATGTTTTTACTAGTGATGCATTCTCTGCATATACTTTCATTACCCCGTTGATATTGGTATTCATTAATTGCGGATCTAGAGTTTGATAGGCTACAATAACCTTTAACTGATTAGCACCTGGAACGTTTGTCAAAGGCGCATAGGTAGCTGAATCAATTGAAATTGTGACTCTCTCCGTAGATTGGGCATTTATGTTACTTAATGTAATTGTTCCCAGCAAAAAGATAGAACCGACAATTATTGTAGCAGACATCAAAATCAATTTCTTATTATACCATGATAAATTTATGGACATCAATTAAAAATTTAAAGCATACTATAAAAAGAATATGTTAAAATTTTATGACAATTACATATTATATTATCAGCATATACAAAAAAAAATAAGAAAGCAAAGAAATAATCTTCTAATTAATAAAAAAAATAAAAAAGATTATTTATTATCACTATATCCTGCTTCCGCATGCTGTGATATATCAAGTCCAAGATCTTCTTCATCCTCATTTACCTTCAATCCCACAGTATAGTCAATTATTTTCATTATTACAATAGTTCCAACAAATGCCATAAGTGCAGCAACACCAACACCAACACCTTGAATTATCAACTGCATTGGGCTGCCACTATATAGCCAACCGACAGGGCCTGCAGGGTTGATAGATTGGCTTGCAAAGATACCTATAGCCAAGCTCCCCACTATACCAGTAATGCCGTGAATAGAACCTACATCTAAAGCATCGTCAATCTTTAACCTCTCTTTCAATAAAACAATACCGTAGTATGATGCAAATCCTAAAACAATACCTAAAATAAAGCCGTGTTGACCACTAATAAATCCAGCAGCAGGGGTAACACCGGCTAAACCACAAATCCCACCGTTTATCACAGCGGTAACTGTAGGCTTTCCAGTTCTTTTCCAGCTAATTAGCACCCAGGTAATAGCACAGGTAGAGGCGCCTATTTGAGTTACCAACATTGCATTAGCAGCAAGAGCACCTGATGCTAAAGCGCTTCCCCCATTAAACCCAAACCAGCCAAACCATAGTATAGATCCACCAATTGCAGCTAGGGGAATGTTATGAGGCACCATAATTTGGGGACCGTAATTTTTACGTCGTCCTAGCACCAATGCCGCGGCTATCGAGGCCAAACCAGCACTAGTATGTATAACTATACCTCCCGCAAAATCAAAGACCCCTAGTTGAGATAGCCAACCACCTCCCCATACCCAATGGGCTAGTGGATAGTAAATCACCAAACTCCATACGATTACAAATATAAAAAAAGCACTCCATCGCATGCGTTCAGCAAATGCACCTGTTATTAGTAACGGCGTTATCACGGCAAACATCATCTGAAATGTCGCAAAAGTAACTCCAGGTATTGTGGGCGCCCATTTAACTGAATCACTAAAAGGAACGTTATCAAAGAAAACCCATGAGAGATCCCCTATAACACCACTAACGTCAGGTGCAAAGACTAGGGAAAACCCAATGATGAACCACAAAGTGGACAGTAATGCGAGCCCCGTCAATGTTTGCATTATTACAGATAATGAATTTTTAAGCCTGAGCAATCCTGCTTCAAAAAAACCTAAACCAGCAATCATAAGCATGACAAGCCCAGTTGAGAGAAACATCCATGTTGTATCACCAGTATCTATTGCCAACGGTCACAGAAGGTTTTTGGTAGATTATAAAGTTTTTCATATAAAGTATATAAATTCAAATTAGATTATTAAAGATTATAATATTATCATAAAATATTGTTTTTTTGTTAATTATCTGTAGTTTAATCATATTAAAGTTTATCGAATAATAAATAGGATGTTAGTTAAAATCAAAGAAATCATTAAAGATATCCATAAATTCCATATTTTTCAAATCGGAGTCAACTTCAGAGTCAGAACCGCCAAACAATTGGCGGATTTTATCGCCGGAGCTTGTAGTTTTTGTATGCGAGTCATTTGAGTCATCAATACTGCACTCTTTATTTTCAAAGCATGTTGTTACTGTACAAGATTCATTATCACAGCTTTTTTCAGTATAAGACAAACCTTTATCTGGGTCCTCAGTTGAGAATGAAATAGGAACGCTAACGCTTAAAATAGATATGGAAAATACGATCATAAATAGCAGATAAAAACTCATAGTTATTTATAGAAAATACCATATTTTTGGCTTTTATAATAATATTAAGGTGTATTTTTATCTCAAATACTTTAATAAACATCAAAAACCTTTGTAGAAAAAAAAGTAAACATCATCCGTATTACAACTATAGCACTAACACATCAAATACGGAGTCGATAATCTTTGTTTGGCGACTTCCAACTAACAGATTAAAAAATACTAGGATTCTCATGGAAACAAAACGAATTGACTAGATTCAACAGATGATTTATTGCGATCTATATTCACGGTATTGTCGGGAACTGACGAAATGGTATCCAAAGTAAAGATGGAAATTTAGAACAAAAATTGAGAGATGCAGATAATGGCGAAACAGCAAGCATTTAGGTATGATTTTGGCAACAATAAAAAGGTAGAAGAATAACAACAAAAAAATAGTGTTCCTAGTAAATAATAACCGCAAATAAAGCTCAATTTTAATCAAGTATAATTCATTTACAATTTTAGTTAGGATTTATGGTGACCCTTTTTATAATACTAATTAAAGTATTACTTTTATAACAAGAAAAAGCACCATATATATGAATAAGCCAGCCAAAATATCAATATTTTTGATAGTAGTTTTTACAACAGGGATTTTACAAAACCCAGTTGGTCAATTTGTCTCCGCACAATTAGACCCTATCGAAAACATAACAGAAAGCACAATATCAAAAGTGCAAAAGCCCGATGATAAGAAGAATACAATGATAAAAGAAGCTCTAGCAAATATATTTGAAATCTATCAAACACTGGGTGGGCAAGATCAAACAGATGTAAATGTTATGCTAAAGTTAAACAACATAGAAAGAATACTCATCCAAATGATGCAATAGTTAATTCATTTACTATTTTATTATTTTATTCTAAAGACTGCAAAATTTATATTCATCATAAATAATTTTATTTAATTCGTTTTTTTATATAAATATTAAAAAAAATTTATGGCTTTTGGCCACTATTTGTATTTATCGAAGTTCGTATGGTTTAGTTTCTACTGGTATAGTATTTGGACCTGTTTGTGGTGGAATTGCATTGGATGGATTGCGTGTATCGGTTATGTTAAGTGATGCACTTGTGGTATTGCCATCAACTGGGTCAACAATAACCAAGCCTACTTGACCTTTGAATAGTTGTGCATAGTCATGATTGACAAAAGCGTATACACCTGGTTGGTCAAACACAATATCAACAATAGCGTCATTGGAGCCACCTACTGTGTAGGTTTGTTTTCCGATTCCTTGAACTGTGCTACCATCGACTACTCTATCCAACAATTCACCTACCATGTGGAAGTTAACTGGCCAATCACCGTGGTTAACCAAGAAGAATCTAACGTGATCTCCTTGTTTAAAGAACAATGTTGTTGCATTTGGTGTTTTAGTGATTACCGGTTCATATCCAAATGGTTTTCCATTTATCCATGCAGATGTGTTGTTGTGCTCAAACATAGCTTTAGAGTTATAGGAACCGTCTTCATTTAGGTAATACTCTGAGAATTGGAATTGGACTTCCTTTGCTTCAGGAGCTACTTCAATTACTGATCCATTGACACCGCTTACTGTTTCATAACCATCATAACCTTCTTCTGGGTCAACAAGCATCAAACCAACCATGCCTTGGAATACGTGCTCATCCATAGATAACACACCATTGCCTTCACAATGAATTTTGAATGCACCTGGTTGGGTTGCTAGGAATGAGAAGGTCTTGTTTTCGCCTGGTTTGATTGGGCCAAAGTTAGGAATTGCACTAACGGTGGAAGCATGAGAGTCATAGCTGTGAATCAATGAATTATTTGTCGGGTTTTGTATTTGGACAGTAACATTATCACCTTGGTTTACCCTAACTGTTGGGCCTGGAATTGTACCATTCCATGTCATGGCTTGGACATTATCTCCGCTTGGTAATGTAATGTTTTTCTCAACTGCTACATATGTAACAGTGACTGGTGAACCAGTTGTGTCCTCTGCATCCTCTTCTTGGGAATATGCGCCCATGTTGATGCCGGGCAAGTAAACTAACCCAGATAACAGGATTGCAGATATAGCGATAAAGGCTAAGGTATTCTTCATTACGACGATTGTACTAGATGATATTTATAACTCTTTTCTTTGGAAAACAATACCATACAATATCAAGATACACTGTAAATTGCAACATTATGCTTATAATATTAAAAAAAATAAATTGATTCTCCCTAAATACTAAATAAATACAAAAATATGCGTAGTAACTTTAATATATTACAACAATATTACACCATATCAAAACCGTTTTTTTATTCATATTCTTGTATATTTTCTCGTGGAGAGAGGCATATGATGATTTATAATGCAAAGCTCATACCTGTATTCTCATTTACAAGTTAGGCACATAATTTATTGCCTATAACCATATTGAAGCCCATTAATCAAATTAAATTATTATTTCAATATAGGTTTTTTTTGACTAGGTGTTTGTGAATCAAAGACCCGTATTGCAGCGCTTTTTTTGGATACATTGCAGATTCTTTTGGAACGCCGATATCTAACGCAATTTGCCTTATGATGTGTTTTCTCAAGTAGTCATTGCTACCTTTAATTTTATATTCTAATGGAATTTTTTTTGCAAAATCAATAAAATCCCTGGTCAGGAATGGTTGAATGGATTTTATTCCGCTGTTTCCAATGACTTTGGAAATTTCGCTCATCAGGTGAAATTCATTGATTAATTTTTCCTCCATGAATCTTATTATAGAATCATGTCCGCTGCCAAAAAAAAATCTATATCTATCGTATCCACAGAATAACTCATCTAAACCATTAGCTGTCAAAAAAAAATTCCCTAGGCTGTTGTCTCTAATGACTTTACTTAGAGCAAAAAAAGCAATGCAATTTTCTATATGCGAAAGGGAATTGCAGGATATTTTGGATTTGACGTATTTTATACTCTCGGTAAAATCCACATCATTTAACTCATATACAATATGACTATGGGAATCGGAAAGAAGCAGAACAGATATCTTTTTTGAAAACAAAAGATCATGTGAAAAGGGAAAGCCAATCGTTACCAAACATATTTGCTTTTTTAAATCAATGCAAATCTTGGACAGTAAAGCGCTGTCCACCCCTCCAGAAAATGCTATGACAACTTTATCCTCATTCTTTACTGTATCCCTAACTGTCAAATACAAAAAATCACACAATTCTTTATGCAAAGACATCTATGTCTTGAAATGTAAAATGTTCAAAATATATTTGTAATAATTTAATAGAGATCAGATATATTATTTAATGATTGGACAAAGATTTAAAATACATCAGCGATAGTAAGAAGGATTTAATAAAAAACAGAACAGGACATTCCTTGTCGAAATTACTGGATTTTTTGGAAATAGATTACCAATATAATGAACCAATAGTTAACTCCAACACAAACATAGATTTCAAAATAGGAGACAAATTTATCAAGATAATAGACAATGAAGGGGATCTAGCAGAATTTAAAAAAATCAATGAAAAATTTCCTTTGATTGATCTGGTTGCCGTGGGAAAATCATCCTTTATAGGAAAAATAAACGAATTAGAGAGTATTTTTTTCTTTGACAAACAAAGCAAACAAATCGGGTCAATTTTTATTGAAGATCCATCCCTATCATTTGATTATGCCCACATCCTACCTTTGGTGGATAAATGTTCCATAATTCACGGACATACCTCAACCATCATGATAGAAATAATAGGGGAAATGAAAGATAACCTGGTTATTGATTTTTCGGAAGCAAAAAAGATAATAAAGGAAGCACTAATGCAAATTGATCACAAGTTTTTCATAAATAGAAAATATTTAAAGAAGGAGGAAGATAGTCATCTTTTTATTGAATTTGATGGACCTAGAGGCTATTTTGATTTAAAAGTCCCAAAAACTACGACATATCTGCTAGAGGGAGAAGCAACTGTAGAAAATCTCTCCACTGAAATAATAAAAATGCTCTCAAAAAAAATGCCAGATAATGTGCAGGCAATAGGTGTATACATTTATGAAGGGGTCAACAAAGGGGCCCACATATTATCAAACATAAAAAAAACATGAGATGGACGGACTAAATGGAGTCCAGGTTTTTTAGTTGTCGGAATAAGCTAGGAAGGTTAATAACTAATTAAAAAAAGATATTACAAATTAAAAATTGGACACCAAGATTGCAGAAAAGATTTGGTCTTCTGAGATTGAGAAAAGAATTCTAAATCAATGGGAAGAAGACAACATCTACGGAATCGATGACGATAACGATAATCAACTGGGAATTGAAAATTACTATATTTTAGATACACCACCCCCTTACCCTTCTGGAAAGCCATGGCATATTGGCGCAGCTGCGCATTATTCCCAAATAGACATGATAGCACGGGTTGCGAGATCCAGAGGGTTTAAGGTAATTTTTCCTATTGGAATAGACAGAAATGGAATACCTGTAGAGATCTACACGGAAAAAAAATACAAAATTAGAATGAGGAATATGGATAGAAAAGAATTTCTAAAACTTTGTGAGAGCACACTGGATGACACAGAGAATGAATTTGTAGAGATTTTAAAAAGCATAGGAATTAGTGCAAACTTTAAAGAAAAATATCACACAGATTCAACAGAATTCAGAACACTAACACAGTCAACATTCATAGAATTGTGGAAAAGGAATCTGATATACTTGGGAGACAGGCCCAACAATTATTGCATCGATTGTGGCACAACCATAGCTGATGCAGAAATCTCATACACAGAAATGGAGACAAAACTGGTCTATATCAAATTTTTCCTAAATGATAGCAAAGAATTTATCCCGATTGCAACAACAAGGCCAGAACTGCTTTTCGCATGCCAGGCAGTAATTGTGAATCCCGATGATGAAAGATATAGAGAAAAACAAGGAGATAATCTAAAAATACCAATTTTCGACAGAGAAGTGAAAATAATGCCCCATAAATCAGTTGATCCCAATTTTGGGTCTGGAGTAGTAATGGTGTGTAGCTACGGTGATCTAAATGATGTACAATTATTCAGGGAACTAAATTTGAGGGAAATAAAATCCATCAACCCAAATGGAAAAACGACAGAACACGCTAAACAGTTTTCAAATCTCTCTCTCAAAGAGGCACGGAATAAGATTATAGAAGAACTAAAAGACAAAGAAATGGTAGATAAAATTGAAGTAATTTCTCACAGAACCCCCATCTGCGAAAGAAGCAAAACGCCAATACAAATAATATCACTAGAAGATTATTATTTAAAACAAGTAGACTTTAAATCCAAACTATTAGAATACTCAAAAAACATAAAGTTCTATCCAGAAATGCATAGACACATTCTCATAAATTGGCTAAACTCAATTTCAATTGATTGGCCAATCTCACGGAGGAGATTTTATGGCACAGAGATTCCAATATGGTATTGTAAAAGATGCAGGTATCCAAATGTTCCAGAACCTGGAAGATATTACAGGCCATGGGATGAAAAACCGCCTTTTGATAAATGCCAAAGTTGCAAAAACGATGAATTTGTAGGGGAAGAGAGAATCTTTGACACATGGATGGATTCTAGCATAACTCCACTGCACATCACCAAATTTAATAAAGATGACAGATTCTATGAAAAGGCATACCCCACAACCATCAGGACCCAAGGGAAAGACATCATTAGAACATGGCTATACTATACTTTGCTTAGGTGTGTGTATCTTACAGGGCAATTACCATGGAAAAGCGCTTGGATAATGGGATATGGGGTTGACGATAAAGGCGAAAAAATGAGCAAGAGCAAGGGAAATGTGATTGATCCCCTACCCGTCATTAAAAAACACGGTGCAGACACATTTAGGCTATGGTCAGCAAGTGAAGCAAATCTTGGATATGATTTCAGATGCTCTGAACAAAAGATAACAAATTCACAAAAATTTCTGTCCAAACTATGGAATATTGGAAGGTTTATCTCAGGCTTTGAGATAGTAGGCGACGAAAACAAGCCAGAAAAACTCAACCCAACAGATAAATGGATTTTGGCGGAGCTAAATGACACTGCAAAAAAATGTATTGATGGGTATGATGAACTAAACTTTTTCATCCCCTCAAACACAATAAGAGAATTCACATGGAACATATTTGCGGCACATTATATCGAGCTCATCAAATCAAGGGTTTACAACGAAAATAAAAACGAAGAAAGAAAGTCCGCGTTATATACAATCCACAAATGTTTTAAAACCATTTTAATGCTTTTAGAGCCCATTTGTCCATTTGTTACATACGAACTATGGACAAAAATATACAACAATAAGAAAATAATAAAACAAAAGGAATTCCCCAAAATAAGTAATGAATTTCAGGATATGTTATCATTTACCCAAAAAATAATTAAATTTAATTCAGAAGTTTGGAACAGGAAAAAAGAAACAATTTCAAATATCACAAACAAACCTCTTTCATTAAAGGATTCAATAGAGATAGGAATACCAGATGAATTGGATTTATTTAAGTGTGACTTGATATCTATGCACAACATTATCGGGGAAAATAAAAAGTAAAAAGGTCGTTTTGTGATTATTGTGCCGTTATTTTGTTTCCACTAAAAATATCCAGTATATCCTCAGCCAGGTCCATAATAACATGAGAATCCAGGCTAGGCTCTAATGTAACTAGCAACATTTTCTTGTCCAAATAGAAAGTTAACAGTGATAATTTTTCACGCTCCACATATACAAAACGGGCTTGTCCCATAGTATCATCAAATCGCTCACGCATAGATTTTCTTAAAGCTGTGTGTGTTAGGTATAATTCTTCACTAGGCTGATCAACAATAGAATCGATTCCATGACGCATGCCTCCAGCTATCAATACACCTGTCTCATCAATCAATCCGGCATAGCGAATATCGTTGTTTAGCGCAAAAATAGCATCCAGTATTT
Source organism: Nitrososphaeraceae archaeon (assembly GCA_016782225.1). Classification (GTDB taxonomy): domain Archaea; phylum Thermoproteota; class Nitrososphaeria; order Nitrososphaerales; family Nitrososphaeraceae; genus Nitrosocosmicus. Next base: position 1,529 of record JADDOW010000046.1, on the reverse strand, counting down.
TTTGATAATCCATAAACACATTAAATAGGCCACTATTTATTGAATGTTGAGATTGAAACGGCTCTGTTCACTTAAGCAAGTCTTTTAGCTTGAAGACATTCTATCTCTTTATGTGACTATTAGAAACAGAACGCCTTCAGAATATATTGGCTATGGTCCCTATTTGAACTTTTCAGGTCTGTCCCTTCGAGGATCTTCAGAAAGATTATCCTATCTTTTTAAGCGAAACCAGGTACTTGGTATCCGCAAGCTTGCAGGTTCTTAAAACTAAGGCATCATTTACACTCACCTTGGGAGAAAAGCATTATCGAGGGAACGATTCAGTATATCAAAGATAGACAGAATGCTTTGATGATTATTTTCCGTGTAGAAAAGAGCATTGCAATCTTAATCGCGTCAAACACTGGCTCAACCTGTTTACAGATTATCATAATAAGGAATTAGATGTTGTTAAATGAACAGAGCCATTGAAACTCCTTTTCTTAAAATCAATATAATCCAAAAAACATCTTTATCCTAACATACACAAATAACACATATTTTGTTATAACAAAGACTTTATTGTATGTAAATTTTCGTAACCGTGTGATTCTATAACGAAGAAATGACATAGGCTTATAATTTGTTTTTTTTACTAATTAACCTAGCAGGAAAAATAGTTTAGGAGAATAGTGTAGGAGAATAGTGTAGGAGAAAGTTCTAACTAATAGAAATCTCCCTTACACTAAGATTTTTGAAGTCAACATTTGATGTACCATCCCACCTAAAAGTTACGATTGGTCCACCCCATGTAATGATTTGATCTGCACTGCCACCGCACCTGGAGCCATCTTCTCCCCAGCCTCCACTGTCAGTATATCCATAGATTTTTTGCCAATTGCCATTATTGCTGAAATCAATCCAGTTCTCCAGTTTCACAGCTGTTTTTCCGTCTATTTGGGTGTTAAACATTACAACCTTAAACCCGATCCATTTACCCATTATCGACGAAACAGGTTTTTGATAGGGTTGAAATGAATAGCCTCCAGAATGCCATTGTTCTTTGGAAAACCTAGTTTTTCCATCAACAACCAAACTACCTTTATATGATGTACCCTCACATGGAACTTCGCCATTGTGTTTGGCGCCACGAGCATACCAAGTCAAATCAAGGTCACTTGGGGCAGAATTTATCTTAACGTAGCCAGTTATTTCTACATCTTTCCAATCATTTGGTGATTGCATATAACCTTTAGTGGCCAATTCCCTTTGATTGTAGGTTGTAATTTTACCTTGATCATAGCCTGTGCTTGTAAAGACATTCATCCTCACCTGGGAATCTCTCATTTTCCATGATCCATCAGGGTTTTTGCTAATGCCTGTTTTGGGGTCAAATCTTGAATCAGAAGTAGGATTAGCCATATTCATGAACCATTTTTCCCCATTGGGCTTATCTTTATAGATTTTGGTAACATTAAACACATCTCTATCGCCTGTTGGTGTTGGTGTTGGTGTTGGTGTTGGTGTTGGTGTTGGTGTTGGTGTTGGTG
>JADDOW010000023.1:8996-12992 GCA_016782225.1 Nitrososphaeraceae archaeon | reverse complement strand
TTTCAATCAAGGGTCTTCCGTCCGCACCTAAAGATTATATCGTTGTCAATGATGACCCTACTCGCCCTCAACCCCGCATTGACAGGGAAGTTAATGATGGTATGACTACAGTTGTCGGTAGATTGAGAAAAGACTCTGTATTTGAAAACGGGATAAAGTATGTTTTGTTAACCCATAATGAAAAAATGGGCTCTGCAAAGGGAGCTATATTGTTGGCTGAATTATTAAAAACAAAAAAAATTGTATAATATTTCCATATTTCAATAAACTTTATAAAAAAAACAAAAAAAATGAAAAAAATACATTTATTAACTACCTAATTTTAACATATTTTGAAATTTCATGGGAAGAATAGATGATCTTGATCTAAAGATATTAAGGGAGTTATCAAAAGACGCAAGTATCTCTGTTCCCAGACTTTCAAAAAAAATCAATATAAATTCGTCGGTTGTGTATAGCAGAATCAAACGCCTCGTTAAAAGGGGTCTCATAAAAAAATTTACCATCATAATAAATGATGAAGCTTTAGGTTTTAATGTTAAAGCACTAACGGGAATCACTATGGATTCCAAACTGCGGGATAACGTACTGGATGAACTTTTCAAAATATCTGAAGTTAGGGAAGTAGCTGAGGTTACTGGACGGTTTGACATATTGGTTACAATGACTGCTCGTTCTCTTGATGAGATGCATCAAATCATATCGGAAAAAGTGGGACGTATTGAAGGAGTACAAAAAACTGAGACATTTATTGAAATGAGAAAAACCTCGCGTGAGATAATTTCAAACACTATTACAAAATAAAAATCATCTGTCAAGATATAAATAACTATTTTAATTAACATATTGCGGTAGGTTAATAGTATATTTGGTTTTAGAGATGAATGTAGTCAGTAACCAAATTAAAAATTATTATGAGCTTACAAAACCAAAAATTTGGTATCTGCTGGTTTTCACTGCTTTCGGGGCAGCTATTTCTGCGTCATGGCTATTTGACATTCCAATCAGTTTGGCAACATGGATTCTGTTGCTGGGGGCGGTTGCCGCTGGTTCTGCAGCTGCAGACACTCTTACAGGCTATAACGATAGGGACATAGATGCCGTTATGGAGAGAACAAAAGATCGTCCCATTCCCTCAGGACGGATATCTCCCAGAAATGCGTTGATTTTCGGACTGGTATTGGCCTCTATATCTCTTATTTTCTCTTTTCTTATTAATGTCTGGGCGTTTCTCCTAATGGCTTTTGGCTTATTTGATAACATCATAGTTTACAGCAAATGGCTTAAAAGAAAAAGCCAATACAATATAATTTGGGGTGGTTTTTCAGGCGGTGCTCCTGCCCTAATTGGATATGTTGCTGTAACTTTTCAGCACATAGAGATAGGGTTTGTAATGGCGGGACTGGTCTTTTTCTGGATTCCAACGCACATTTGGAGTTTAGCACTGCATGTGAAAGATGACTATAAGAAGGCTAACGTTCCAATGATGCCTGTAGTATCAAGCGAAACAAAATCGGTGAGAACAATTGCCGTAACAACACTGATGATGGTGGTCTTTAGCGTATTGCCTTTCTTCTTTAACCAATTTGGCCTCATCTACTTGGCAACTGCCACTGTTTTTGGTATTGTTATGCTGGTATTGTCGATATGGCTGCTGGTGAAACCCAGTGAAAAGGCCTCTTGGCTGGTTTTTAAATTCAGCAGTCCATACCTTGCTGCGTTGTTTATTGCCTTTATGGTGGATGCATTTTTCCATTAGGTTGAAAACAAGTTTTTATCTGTTTGTTTATTATGCTTACCCGATTAACTCTTTCACCTTTTTATCAAACCTCTCTTTAAACCTGGGAATATTGATTATAAATCGTTCATGTTTTCCCTCTCCAACTGTTTCAATTTTATCTTTAGCGGATACTTTAAATAAGATTCTTCTATTATCCGCATTTATAATTTCAGCATTTAATGTTATTTCTGCCCCAACCGGGGTTGCAGCTAAATGTTTTATGTCCACCAATGTCCCAACAGAATCCCATTCTGCACTGTTACTGAGAAATTGCTCTTTTAATAGTAACCTGCAGGTTTCCTCCATTTCAGCTATCATGGAAGGTGTTGAGAAAACATTCTCTCCCCTCCAAAGAAAACTTGTTGTTTGGTTTTGTTTGACTGTTATTGATCTTTCTTTTTTTGATTGCAGGGTTATTTTGAATTCCATGAAAACTGTTTTGTTTACTACGTTAAATTTTTTTAAAAAATAAACTAACAATCTCTGATTTGTTCTTTGTTAATGTGAAACTATAAAAGGGGGCATTTAAAAAATTATAGTTATTCTATTTAGGTGATATGATTGGCTTCAATTCAACAAACTGCTGGCGGTATGCCAGTTTTAATATTAAGAGAAGGTGCTAAAGAAAATAAAGGCAGAGAGGCGCAGAAAAATAATTTTAACGCTGCAAAACTAGTGGCTGAAATAATAAGATCAAGTTTAGGGCCGCGTGGAATGGATAAGATGCTTGTGGATTCTCTAGGTGATGTTACCATTACCAATGATGGCGCAACTATCCTAAAGGAGATAGATGTCCAACATCCCGCAGCAAAAATGATGGTGGAGGTTGCAAAATCTGTTGATAACGAAGTAGGAGATGGTACCACATCTTCTGTAATTTTTACGGGCACGCTATTAGAAAAAGCAGATCAATTGATAGGCCGAGACGTACACCCATCTGCAATAGTGGATGGATATACTGCAGCTGCAGAGCAATCTTTGAGTATACTCAATAAAATAGCAATAAAAGTTGATGTCAATGATAGGGATGTTTTACTCAAAATTGCAAGGACAAGTATGGATTCAAAATTAGTTTCCGATGAGAGCCCTATACTAAGTGAGATAGTTGTGGATGCAACTAGACAGGTATCCGAAAAAAATGCGAATGATGAAGGCTTGAAAGTTGATCTTGACAATATCAAAGTTGAGAAAAAAGCAGGTGGCTCTATGCGGGACACTACTTTAATTCGGGGTATTGTACTTGATAAGGAAGTAGTTCATGCGGGGATGCCAAAAAGAGTTGAAAACGCAAAAATTGCGCTTTTGAATTCTCCATTAGAAATTGAAAAAACTGAGATGAGTGCGGAAATTCGAATAAATGACCCCTCTCAAATGCAAATGTTCCTTGAAGAAGAAAATAGAATGCTAAAATCCATGGTTGAAAAAATCAAATCAATTGGTGCAAATGTTGTTTTGTGCCAAAAAGGTATGGATGATATTGCTCAACATTATTTAGCAAAATCTGGTGTCCTTGCTGTTAGGCGTGTTAAAGAAAGTGATATGTTCAAGTTGTCTAAAGCTACCGATGCAAGATTAGTTAACAATTTAGATGATTTGAGTGAAAACGATCTTGGGACAGCTGATTTGGTTGAGGAGAGAAAAGTAGAGACCGACAAGTGGGTTTTTATAGAGGGCTGTAAAAATCCGAAGGCTGTAACCATTTTAATTCGTGGGGGCTCTCAAAGAGTAATAGATGAAGCAGATAGATCCTTGCATGATGCCTTGATGGTTATGAAAGATGTGTTGGAAAAGCCTTCTATAGTAGCTGGTGGAGGTGCTCCGGAAGCATTTATTGCTAATGAGTTAAGACAGTGGTCAAGTAGTCTTGAAGGTAGGTCACAATTAGCTGCAGAAAAGTTTGCCGAGGCTCTAGAAGTTATTCCATTGACCTTGGCCGAAAATGCTGGTATGGATCCAATCGATACTATGACTGAATTAAGATCAAAACAAGGACAAGGTTCAAAATGGACCGGAATCAATGTACGGGCCACATCCGTTACTGATATGCTTGAACTCAATATCCTTGAGCCAACCTCAATCAAAGAACAGATTATTAAATCAGCTACCGAGACTGCCTGTATGTTGTTAAGAATTGATGACGTTATAGCTGCCAACAAGTCCAAAATGCCACCTGGTCCACCTGGCGGCATGGGCGGCATGGGCGGCATGGGCGGCAT
>JADDOW010000023.1:0-8986 GCA_016782225.1 Nitrososphaeraceae archaeon | reverse complement strand
GGCGGCATGGATATGGATTAATCCACCTAAAGCTAAGGCTAATTACCCATTTTCTTTATTGTTTATTTTTTTAACTTTTGTCGTTTTTAAAATTGGGTTTGTATTTATTTATCATATATGGTATATTTTAAATCGCACATTGAGCCAAAAGTGATATCGCACATATTAATAATATGATGTCCCATTAGATATGATGTTTGGAAACCTTTTGTTCTGATAACCGTAAAGATGACAGTAATGGCAATTATTGTATTTGTTTGTCTGGAAAATTTACACATATTGATGAAATCAATGAGAACTCGTTTCTCTCTTCAAAATTGGATATTGATATTATTTTTAAAAATATTTGCTATAAGCTAAATCAAATTACGCAACAACAACCTAATGATCTTCTAAATATCAAAATAACAATACTGCCTGATTTTTTTGTTGATAGAATCATTAAAATTTCCAATATGAATTATTTGGCCGATGCTGTAGAAAAAAAAACTAAAGTAGGGGGTGGCAGTATTCGTGGTTTGAACAGTGTTGACATAAAAGGGGGCAATGCTGTTAATGTTGCGTATTGTCTTGCGAGACTTGGGGTAAAAGTTGATCTTTTTACAGTTGCAGATGAGATTGGATATTCTATTTTGGACACTGTATTCAAGAAATTTTCCTCGCAAGTACGTTTACACGTTAAAAATGGCAAACATGGATTAACCACTATATTTGAATTTACTGATTCTTCTTTTTCTGTTTCAAATGTTATGCTAAGTGACGTAGGGGATAACAGTAATTTTGGCCCCGAATCAATTGAGTCTGCTAACGATGGTGATGATGATAACGTGTTGTCAGTTTTAAGTTCTTCGTCGGCGGTTGTTCTAACAAACTGGGCGTCAAATTCGAAAGGAACAGATTTGCTGAAATATGTTTTCAAAAACTCTGCAAATTCATTGCATTTTTTAGATCCTGCCGATATTACTGAAAGGCGTGAAGAGTTTATTCGGGATATAAAAAACCATTCAAAATTAATTGATTTGTTGAGCATTAATGAAAACGAATTACTTCAAATAATGTGTGCTCTATCAAATACTGGTGATACGATACCTATTTCTTTTGATAAAGGAAGCACTGATTCAATAACACCATTAAACCTTTGCAAATACGCAATGTTTTTGTCAAATCTTTTTAAAATTAATTTATGCATTCATACTATGATAGGTTCTGTTTGGTCTGATGGCTGTAAGATAGTATTTGTTAATTCGATTCCACCATCTAAAATTAACATTGTAAGTGGGGCTGGTGATTCATGGGATTCTGCATTTTTATTTGGTCATTTGCTAGATTTTACAGATGAGGAAAGACTATGCTTTGCAAATTTATTTGCATTTTTATATTTAGAAAATGTTTATAATGATGCGCCGTCGTTATTGGATATTTATAATTACATCTGTAACTATTACTTCAGAGTTTAATTTCTCATTTGGTTTTATTAAATGAAGTGTAGTAGAGAAGTATTGCTGTTATGGTTTTACAGTCTCTTATGTACCCATTAAAACAATAACATAATGCATCATCTAATTTTACAATCATGTTTGAAATATTTTCGTCATCGTCCTTTAAAAGAGAATTGTCTGCCTTACAGATATTTTTTGCAATTAACAAATACATCATCTCTGTGTCATAACCTGGTGCTAGATAGCATTGAGTCAATGGTGTCAGTTCACCTCGATATCCTGTTTCTTCTTCTAATTCCCTTTTTGCAGCTTCAATTGGATTTTCCTCGTTCTCAATTTTGCCTGCCGGTATTTCGATTAAATACTCGTCTACTGCGTGCCTGTATTGTTTTATTAACACAATTTCACCATTATTTGTTATGGGTATAATACCCACAGATGCATTATGTTCTACCACTTCTTTGGTAAAAATTTTCCCATTTACTCTAAAAGTATCCAGCCTTAGCTTTACTGGACCATTATAAATTAACTCGCTATTAATTATTCCATACTCTTTTTCATGCATATACTTGCAACCTGAAAATATGGTTTTAACTAACATTATAAATTAATATTTTTTTATGGTTTTGATTATTATTTATTGTGGGTGTGTAAAATAAAACATCAATCAAAGAAAAATACAGCACAATAATATATTTCCGCCATGTGATTGTAATTAACACCTGTCTAAGAAGACACACTGCTGCTATTATTTTGTTAACTTTTTTATCACTGTGCTGCCTCTGTCTTCTGCTGCTGTATTTAGCTTTCGTGAAATCATACTTAAAAAAACTTTAATCTAGCAATTTTCCATAATTATAATCTGTTATGACTCTCTATAATGATTCAGAAACCCACCGTCAAAAACATGCCGATCATAAATATATAATGACACTAGGATCACATTGTTCCTTACAGGTATTAAAGGGAGCTAAAGATGAGGGATTCCAAACTTTATTGATTTGTGAAGAAAAAAGAGTTTCTCTGTACAAACGGTTTAAATTTATTGATAAACTGATTGTAATAAACAATTTTAAAGAAATTCTGAATCATGACTTTCAAAAAAACTTGATAGATTTATACAACCCTGTTATGATACCCCATGGAACATTAATTTCCTCGTTACCTGTGGATGACATTGAAAAAATTAAAATACCGATTTTTGGCAATAAATGGATTTTAAGGTGGGAATCTGATAGGGTATTAAAACAACGATTAATGATCGAGTCTTCTATTGGAACCCCTAAACAAATATCATCTAAAAATGATATTGACGGATTGTGCATAGTTAAGTTGAATGGAGCAGCTGGAGGCAAGGGTTATTTTTTGGTTAGCGATAAGAAAGGTTTTGAGGTGCAATCTCAAAAACTTATAGAGTCAAATGTTATTATTTCAGAAGACCAACTTTTTATACAAAAGTATGCCAATGGAGTTCCTGTCTATTTGCAATTCTTTTATTCTCCTATTGAAAATGAATTGGAGTTGTTGGGTATTGATAGGCGTTACGAAACTGATATCGATGCCTTGGGCAGAATTCCAGCCGAATTCCAAATGTCCTCCAATTTAGAACCCTCTTATACGGTGGTGGGAAACATTCCTATCGTATTGAGGGAATCTTTGCTGCCTGAGGTTTATTCCATGGGTGAAAAATTTGTTGACGCTGCTGGTAGACTTGTACCTCCTGGAATGCCTGGACCCTTTTGTATCGAGGGTGTATATGATAACAGTGCTAATTTTATTGCATTTGAATTTTCAGCACGTATTGTAGCAGGCACTAATCTATATGTCTCAGGTTCTCCATATTCGGACTTGATATATGATGTTCCTATGAGTATGGGTCGACGAATCGCCCTTGAGATAAAAAAGGCAATTAATTTATCTAAACTTGGTTTGGTTTTAACTTGATTTATTGTTTGTTGATAGTTAAATCCATTTTTGTTGATGCCGTATGAGTAGTTCTTTTAATTTTATCTTTTGTTTGTACGTCCTCTTATTTTTTCACTGTTATAATATTTGTTCTGATTTTTAAAACCCCGTCATACCTGTTATCCTTTTTAAACGGTGGCTTATTAGGCACCTAAAATTGATGAGTCTGTGATAGTCTTATTTCTTGACAAACAACTTTGTTTATCTTTGCAATTATAGTAATCCCTAATTTTTTATTTTTTATCTGTTTAGATTTTTTTGATCTCACTTACAATCAACATTTCCTTGAGGGCCTGGCTTTTACCATTATTTTTATCTTCTCTATTATGGAGATGTATTGTGTATGTATCGCATTTATCACAGATTATCCATCTAGAATGTCTCATGTCATGCTATGTCATTTTCTTTCCTTCCTAATGACAGTTTTTCCTTTTTCAGATGGAATTATTTCTATCTTTCCATCAGAGAATCCCTTATCAAATTGTTGACCCTCAAATAACCTGTCTAGGAAAATAGCTAATGCTGCTATTTCTGAATGAGGCTGGTTTCCTATGGATATGTTATAGTCTGCTAAAGAGTAAACTTCCTTTGGAACTTTTTCGGCCCCTATTATTACCAAAATTTTTTGTTTTATTGACTTTATCTCATTAATTGCTTCATTGATTTGTCGCCCATACATAGTCAAATGAACGATTTTACCTTCTTCTTTATCCTTCCAGTCTTTAATCAAGTTCTTCCAATTGTCTATTATCTTGAGATTAAATTCACTTAATCCTCCCCATGAGCTATTTACTTTATTGATTGTGTTTTTTATTTCTTCATCGATATCTGTCATATACATAATACTGCTTCCAAAAGCTCTTGATACCAGTATCGCATGTGTTGTTGTTCTGTCGTCTCTCACAAGCCTGTGACCTATTCTAAGCACTGCAACCTCTTTTTCAAACATGATTTCTTAAATGTTTAGGTAAAAATAAAACTGTATTTTTTCTTCATTTTTATTCTGAATCTTCCTCATTGGAATTGATAAATAATTTTATTCCCAAGAAACGTTCCAATTTTTTTGATAAAATATCGTCTGGTTTTATTGTCCCTGTTTCGACTTTTTTCAATAGGGTTACTTTTTCATTAATTTTCTGCCCTAGTTGTTCGTGTGTTATTCCTTTTTTGTTTCTGGCTTCTCTAATGACCTTGGGAAACTCTGGATTCAAAATCATCTCATCAGTTAAATTTATTTTGTTTTGAGGTGGGGGTCTATTTCTTGGCATTGGTCTTGGTCTTGAGGAGTATGAACCTGGTTTTGTTGTTGATGTCTTTGGTGAATATTGTAATGTTGAACTTCCGGGATTTTTTGTAATTCTTCCATGAATGGACGATGATGCTGATGCTGTCCTCAGGTTATTTGTAGTGGATTCAATTGGCTTGCCTCTTTTTGAACATGCAATACAAACATTAAAAACTGAATTTTCCACCCTTATTTTTTTTATGACTTCTGCTGTTTGCTTTCCACATAATTCACAAAAAGAAACCATATTTATTTATTTAAATAGTAATTTATTAGTATTTTCTATTTTAGAATGATTTTCCTTCTTCTCTTCTCCTTCAAGATAAGTTCGGATTTTAGATCTGATGATTTTTATAATTGCAACTTATACACCTATGTATAAGCTTTGAAGAGACTGCTAATAGACCCATTTCAAAAAATATCCTCTCATGTTAATTTTCTTTTCGGTCAAGGAATAAGCTCTGTTTTGCCTTCCGATATTGATGTTGAATATTCAAAAAAAACCGGAAGGATAAAGAGTTTTGGTTCAGGTGGAAAATTGATAGGAACTTTTAAAACGGATGGGGGAATAGCGTTGACAATTTATGGGGCAGGACTTTTCTTAAAACACCCAAATTTTTTATTTAATTGTATAGTCCCAGTTGATGATGCCATGCCATTTGTTTCAGAAGGTCGTTCCCTGTTTGTCAAACATGTATACAAATGCGGAATCAATGTTAGGATTGGTTCGGAGGTTGCAATAATAGATTCAAAACAAAATATTCTGGCGGTAGGTCGTTCCCTGTTTCCTTTCTCCTACTATCATGATAAAAATTATGAAAACTCTAGATCTCCTTTAAGGGGTGTAGGAGTTAAAATTAGAGAAGGAATAAAAAGTAGAAGTACATAATAATTCCTATGATGCGATCAGGCAATAGGGATATGAGAAGAATGCTTGACCGAATGGGTCTGGATATGAAAGATTTGAGTTCGGTCGAAGAAGTTATCATAAAAACTGATACCAAAGAAATATTTTTAAAAAAACCTCAAGTTGTTGAAATGAAAGGAAAGGATAGTACCATATTTCAAATTGTTGCTACCGAAATTGAAGAAAGCAATAGATCTGTACCATCTTTTAAAGACGAGGATGTTATTTTAGTGATGCAACAGGCCAATGTATCTAAAGAAAAAGCCATTAACGCATTAACAGAAACTAAGGGTGACATGGCACAGGCTATTTTGAATTTAACAATCTAATGTGGTCAAGAAGTAAGGTTTAATATCCTAAACACAGGCTTTTAATTAAATTGGAAGAAAAAAACCCTTCCTATGTAGAAGGAATATTAAATACTTTGGCAGAACTGGAGAGAAAATCTGAGACACTAATCTCTGAGGTGGAAGTAATGAAAAAACGATTGATATCTATCACTAATGATGAAATAGAATCAATAAAAAGCCAGGTGATCGATAGGGCTAATAATGAGGCTCAGGTAATTATTGACACATCAAAACAAGAAGCAGAGAATGAATCGCTACAAATCTCTAAAGAGTCTGACAAAGAACTGTCTTTAATATCTAAAAACATAGATTCTTCTTTTGATGAAGCTGTTGAAATGGTGGTTCAAAAAATTAGGTCCGATTTTATATTGTCAAATAACAACAACAATAACAATAACGTAAAGTCCGATTCTAATGCTGTAACAAAAGCTGAAAACTTACAGAATGCTCCGGTTACAGGAGCTGCAAAACGCTCCAAAAAAGACAACCTGTCTGCTTGATATTTAGTGATTGGTGAATTTCTTGACCCGTATACCAAAACCACAAAGAATATTTGGGACAGTTAAAGCGTTTGCAGAAAGAGGCAGACTTTTGTCTAAAACGGAATTAGAGTCCCTTTGTGATTCCCGTGACATTGAAGAATTTATTACTAAACTAAAAAACACCAATTACAATGATGCATTACAGAAATTACAAAGACCATTTAACGCTGCAAAAGTAGAAAATGCATTAAAAGACCACTTATTTAATTTTCATGTCTCTATGGCTAAGATTGTTTCATCAAAGGAACTAATCAATGCTTATTACACTAAATATATCATATGGAATTTGAAGCTCATACTAAAAGGAAAAATATTGGGCAAAACCTATGAGGAAATAGCGCCCAATGTTAATCTTTATGCTGAAGAATTGATTGGAAGGCGAGATGTAGTAGTTAAAGCTTTGGTGTCTAAGGATTTAGAAGGGGCCATTTCTACTCTGCATGCCTCAGAATTTGGTTTGGATGCGCAAAATGCAGCACAGTTATATAAAGAAAAAGGAAACTTTCAGATCTTTGATATTGTTTTGGATCATACGTATTTCAATGCAATAACTACTGCGTTTTCTAAAGTCGGTAAACCTATGGATGTACAACCGTTGGTGGCATTAGATGTAGATAGTTATAATGTTACAAGCACATTGAGGGGAAAATTTTGGGGCCTTTCTGCAGATCAAATCAAAAACTTGAGAATTACCCCGACCTTTAGGGTTGAAGAAGAAGTTCTTGACAAAATGATATCTGTAGAGACAATAAAAGATGCAATTAACGAGCTTTCCAACACCACTTATAGATATCTAATACCTTCTCGTGACATTGATGAAATTCAATCCATTTCTGAAATTGAACAATCTTTTGAAAAACAAAGTTACAAACGCTCTGTATTATCATATACCAAAATGTTTAGCTATTCAACTATGATAGGAGCAATCAAATTAAAACAATTTGAAGTAAAGAATTTGGGAACTATATGTTTCGGGGTGGAACAACATTTGGATTCAAAAAACATTACGCCTTATCTATTGTTTCATGAAGAAATCCATAAATAATGATTTCATGATTGTCCATAATATTTAATAGTCTTGTTTGGTTGATTTAAATAAGATTTAACAATAAATATGCTCAACCTAATAAGTTGTCCACCTCCTGTTATTGTTGCTACAGTTTCAGGGCGCTCGTATTACAAAATAACAAGTGCTCTAAAATCGCTAAATTTGAATTTTCTGTCACTATCTCCTGAGGAAGCAGCTCTATGTGATGCAAGAATAATAATCACTACATTAAATGAATCAAAAATTGTAAAAAGAAACGATGTATTTTTAGATACCGAATTAGAACAATCGCCACTTTCTGTCAAAGCAAAAATTTTACAGAATCTGATGGGATCGTATTACTGCTGTTCTAACGATCAGTTGGTTGTGGGCATTGATCCTGGACAGAGAATTGGTATATCTATTTTATACTATAATTTTGAATTGGATAAAATAATGGTAATGTCTGTACAATCTGCTATTGAAAAAATATCTGTAATTTTGTCTGCCATTGAATCGCAAAAGAAAATTGTCCGAATAGGTGACGGCCGCTTAAATTTGTCATATCAAATTGCAAGCGTTTTAAAGAAATATTTTAAAGATAAAGTGACAGTTGAAATTGTTGATGAGCATGGTACCTCCATAAGACAAGGAACTGAAATAAATCGACGAGGAATAAGGGATATTAGTTCAGCTAGAAAAATTGCATTTAAAAATGGTCGCGTATATGAAGATGGTTTATATGATGCTATTTAATTTTAATTTTTGAATAAAAATATAGGCACAAGCATTTGATCCATATTTTTATTCTTAGGCGAAGTTGGCCCAGCCTGGTTAAGGTACGAGCTTCCCAAGCTCGGGATCGCGGGTTCAAATCCCGCACTTCGCACTTTCGGCGTTTTGATTATTAATTCGTAGATATCATAAAGTTTATTTTTAAAGTCATTTAGAAAAACCATGTTATCAAAAAAATTAACTTTAGGCACCATCATCATTGTAGCCGCATGATTTATGTAGTTCGCAACTATGCATATCGATTTTTTAATATCAGTGTAATGTGTAAACAAATTAAGTAGAACCCCTGTCTGAAAGGCTTGGATTTGAGTCCCACCTTCGGCACCTAATCAGGGAATAATGCCGTTTTTTAACAATTAAAAAATCACAATTGTGATGGTTGAGCCTTACACTTAATCTAATCTCATGCACTAGATTTTAAATGAAGGTTCTTATCGATTTTGAGAAAAGGTGAATCCAACTACCCGGTTTCTCCCAAAGCCATATAATCAAAACACTAAATGACCTGTTATAGGCTGGTACATCTAACCGCAAATAATTATGACCATATATCTTCAGAGCAAACAGAATTGGACCAAGGCTTGCTGGAAGGGGGGAGGGGGTGAAAATAGATGCCAACTTATCCTCTGATGGTTTTAGCAACGTTTATATTTGCAACTCACTAAGTATATTATCC
>JADDOW010000084.1:2709-2922 GCA_016782225.1 Nitrososphaeraceae archaeon | reverse complement strand
GAAACATGGAAAACTGGGTGCAATCGAGAAGCTGCAGGAAGCTCCAATTTGTATGCCATAGTACCAATCTTTTGCAACACCTTGTACGGACCATAATACTTTGGTGATAATTTATTATCCTTCTTAGCTTGCTTGAGGGACATTTGCTTATATGGTTGTAGCCGTAGGAATACCCAATCACCTACATCAAAACTTCTTTCACTGCGATGTTGA
>JADDOW010000084.1:1307-2475 GCA_016782225.1 Nitrososphaeraceae archaeon | reverse complement strand
CATTGTGTTTTTTTATCAGAAACAAAGCAACGAAGATATCCTTCCAAACATTTGTTTACTATCTCAGTTTGCCCATCAGATTGAGGATGATAAGATGAGCTATGAGCTAACTGAGTACCAAGACAAGAAAATAATTCTGTCCAAAAATTTCCAGTGAAAATGGGATCTCTGTCACTTACAATAATCTTTGGGTTTCCATGTAGCTTTTGAATTGTTTCCATAAATGCAGTAGAAACTGTACTGGCTTTAAATGGATGTGATAATGCACAAAAGTGTGCATACTTGGTAAGTCTGTCAACTACCACCATGATGACACTCTTTCCCTCAGACTTGGGTAAACCTGTGATAAAATCCATTGAAACCTCCTCCCAACGTTGGCTTGGAATGGATAAAGGTTGTAATAGACCCGGTGTCTTAATTGTTTCAACTTTATTTTGTTGGCAAACCAAACATTCCGCCACAAACTTTTGAATATCTGATTTAAGGCCATCCCAAAAAAATTCCTTCTTAACCCTGTGGTAAGTTTTTAAAAATCCTGAGTGCCCTCCTAAGGGAGAAGTGTGCAATTCCATAAGAATCTTTTGTTTTAGCTGGGAATTCTTACAGAGGTATAAGCGATCTTTGTACCATAACGAATCATTTTTCCAGCTAAATGTATCAGAAGTACTGGAATCTTGTTGTAGCTTTTGAATAAGTGCCCACACTTCTTCGTCATTCTTCCATTCCTCCCTTGCTTCGTTTATCCAATCTGGTTGGATAATAGAAATGGCACACAACAATGCTTCCACATCCTCATCCTTTCTTGAGAGTGCATCTGCCACCACATTTTGCTTCCCTTTTTTGTAGATGATTTCAAAGTCATAACCCAACATCTTTGTGACCCACTTTTGTTGCTCTTCAGAGGATAATCTTTGTTCTAAAAAGTATTTAAGGCTATCATGATCCGTTTTTACCTTGAAGTGTCTTCCCATTAGGTAGGGTCGCCATTTCTTAAGTGCATGGAGTATTGCCAACATTTCCTTCTCATAAATAGCTTTGCTTAAAAACTTTCCCTTGATTGGACGACTTTCAAAAGCAATGGGTCTTTCATCTTGCATTAGAACAGCACCAATTCCATTTCCTGAAGCATCACATTCCACAATAAAGGTTTTTGTGAAGTCTGGTGTAG
>JADDOW010000084.1:1149-1220 GCA_016782225.1 Nitrososphaeraceae archaeon | reverse complement strand
ATAATGTTGTTAGAGGTGCTGCTATTCTCCCATAATTCTTAACAAACTTGCGATAATACCCTGTCAACCCA
>JADDOW010000084.1:746-895 GCA_016782225.1 Nitrososphaeraceae archaeon | reverse complement strand
CACAAATTTTCTAAGGAATGGTTTGAAAATTGAATTCATCAAACCTTGAAATGTTGAAGGTGCATTGGTAAGGCCAAAAGGCATGACCAAAAATTCATAATGACCCTCATGAGTTCTAAATGTTGTTTTCGGAATGTCTTCAATCTTCA
>JADDOW010000084.1:366-521 GCA_016782225.1 Nitrososphaeraceae archaeon | reverse complement strand
CTAGCATTTCTGCAACCATACGTTCAATTTCACTCTTTTGGGCATAGGGATATCTGTACGGCCTGATGTTTGGAGGAACACTTCCTGGAATCAGATGAATAGCATGATCATGATCACGCATAGGTGGGAGACCTTTGGGAGTCTCAAATACCTTG
>JADDOW010000004.1 GCA_016782225.1 Nitrososphaeraceae archaeon | reverse complement strand
TCAGATATCACAACAAGGAGGTGATGTACGCTTAAGTTAACAGGGCCCATTACAAAATAAGATGGTTTTTATAGTCTTTTTAATTGTATTTCATCCTTATCTTCTTGGTTCCCAGTAACGCATTTAGTAGTGATTACCTTAATCGCAGTAAAAACGATTTCGCCCTGAGGAATCTGTTTGTTTCTTTGCAGAAGTAGAAACTTTTCTTCCAATTTTTGCTTATGGTCAGAGCAGGTCAGCCCCACCATAAATTTGTTATTTTTGTCATCATTGATTTCCATTATAAATTCTGGCGGAAGCAAGCATTTTTCCTTGTTAATTACAAATGAGCAATGGTCCGGGATCAACCAATAAATTACTTAGTTTTCCTAATAAAACTTTTTCATAGACATATAATCATAAGTTATCAAAGAAAATATAAAATTTATTCCGGGAATAGTCTTTGCCGAGCATATGTTTACAATACATAAAAAATGGCAAAGGTTTACCTTACAGGTACCAATTGAGTCAGATCTCCAGGAGAGGCCATGGACGCGAAATCAAGTATGGGCCCATGCCATATACCAAATATCACCATAAAACCCACAGCAAATATCAGCACGGCCACTAGGGATTTTGGTTCCTTTTGTCTCACCCTGTTTTCACCCTCATCCAAATACATTTTTCTTATTATCAGGGCATAATAGCCTAATGACAATGCGCTATTTAGTATACCAGCAATCGCAAGGTAGGGTCCCCACCAAATTAGTTGACCGCTATCAATTGCCGATCCAAACAACAACAGTTTGCTCCAAAATCCATTCAGGGGTGGAATGCCAGCTAAAGCCAGCAGTGAGATTGTCATTACAATGGCGGTTATTGGCATTCTATAACCCAATCCCTTGTATTTATCAAGGGTGTAACCCGAGATAACCACAATAACTGCTGCGGCCGCAATAAAGGCGCCAGATTTCATAACCGCATGGTTCATTACATGAAACAGAGAAGCTTCAATTCCCTGGGCGGCATATGGGGCAACAGCCAAACCTATAAGTATGTAGCCGGCTTGAGCGACACTAGAGTAAGCAAGTATTCTCGGAACACTTCTCTGGGTTAGTGCTCCTAAATTACCAACGGTCATTGTAAATATGGCAATAAGGGCAAGCACAAATGCCCATTGAACGTTTAATGCTATCAATCCAATCACAATGACCCTTATGGCTGCTGCAAACCCAGCTTTTTTTGTGCCTGCCGCAAGGAGTGTACCAACTGTTGTGGGGGCCCCAGAATAGGTATCTGGCAGCCACATATGAAAAGGCACCAAACCCATCTTGAAGCCAAAACCTGCCACAAACAACCCCACTGCCAATAGTCCAAAAGGTATTAACTCCGTTTTTAGTTCAGATAACGCCACTATAGAGTCATAAATGTTCGTGGTGCCGGTTATTCCATATACAATCCCCATAGCTAAAATAATAATTGAGGTAGATAACGCTCCAAACAGAAAGTATTTTACGGCAGACTCATTTGAAATAGGGTCCTTTTTAGAAAACGCTGCAAGCGCATAAGTTGGAATTGACATAAGCTCCCATGAAACTAACAGCATTACAAAATCTGTTGAATAGCCTATGAGTATCATCCCTATGCTGGATAAAAGGATTAAAGAATAGTAGGCAGCATGATTGCTTTTATTTTTCATGTAGCTCCATGAGGACACTGTTACCATTATAGACACAATAAGGAAAGCTATTGAGAAAAACCCCCCAAAAACATCATCGGTGATAACACCATCACTTGAAAGGGATAAAGCTGGGAGTGTATCTCCTGAAACTATTCTTGTTATCACAATCACCATGGCCAACACAAGGGAACTAAAAGCTATTCCGCTGTAAACTTTATTTTTGGAACCTTTTTCTTTGTTTAAAGCGTCAATCACCGGAATCAACAAGGCAACCGTTCCCAGAACAATAGTAACTAGAGAAGGTGTTGAGAATATATCAACCATTTTTTACCACATACACCGTTACATCAATAATAGCATAGCTATTACTATAATTCCAGCTGAAAACACATACAAATATGTATGTATATTCCCAGTCTGTGTAACCTTTACGACCTTTGACATGAAAACCATTGAATATTGAAGAGCTGGGTTTATCCCACTGATAAATATACCTTCAAAATATTTGTAAGTAATCCTATAGAAAGCAAGTGGGATAACCACACCTATCCAATATAAAAGTGAATTGAGATACCATCGGTTGTGCAAAAACTGCCACATGGCCCTTGAAACAACATTCTCCTGTATTTTTTCAGGGTCGGCTTTTCTCTGTATATAGAAAAGATATCCCAAATATCCGCCTACCCCAAAAGCACCAACAGAAGAAATCGCAGCTATTGGATTAAGGCCCAAAAATCCTCCGCCATCACCTTCACCTCTTTCAGATATGCCAAACGTATTTGAAAGGTAGTGTGCAAACAAACTATGTATTTGTGCCTCAAACGCAAAACCTACAACCCCAATTGCTATGGATGATATGGCCAATATGGCAAAGGGTATCCACATCATTTTGCTTACCTCATGGATTCTTTGTCCTTTAGATTCCATATTAGCCATATTTTTGCTAGGTTTGCCAAAAAATACAAGTCCAACCATCCTGAAAGTGTAAAACGCAGTCATTACGGCTATGACAACAGCAATTGTAAACAGGTATGGCGATAATGAATAGCTAGACTCCAATAAAGACGCAAAAATAGCATCCTTGCTCCAAAAACCAGAGGTTATCAAAGGTGCTCCTGCTAACGACAAGCTAGCCAATAACATGAAAATATACGTTTTTTTCATATTTTTTCTTAGGCCACCCATATCATACATAAATCTTGAACCAACTGTGTGCAGTATAGCACCAGCTGCCATAAACAATGAGGCTTTGAATAAGGCGTGACTAATCATATGAAAGAAACCGGCGGTATAGCCATCAACAAAATTAGTAGATAAGCCAGCAATTCCAAGTGCCATCATCATGTATCCTATTTGTGAACCTGTAGAATACGCCAAAACTTTTTTTATTTCCTGGTTAACCAATGCCTGCGTTGCCAATAGGAAAGCAGTAATTGCACCAACCCAGGCCACAACCTCAAAGAACTGGGATACATCAAAGACAGCCAAGGCAAAGAAGAGGGGGCCTATCCTTGCAACTAAAAAGACCCCAGCTTTCACCATTGTAGCAGCATGTATCAATGCCGATACAGAGGTCGGACCGGTCATGGCCTCCAGTAACCACTCATTTAATGGAAACTGAGCAGACTTTCCTATCGCCCCGCCAAACAGCAAAACCGCAGCAGGAACCAAAAGATTCTGCTGCGTCATTTCCTGGGCCCAGCTCTGGTCAGCAAGCAGTTCTTTAAATCCAAACGTTCCAGCATATGCAAAAATTATGAACATTCCCGAAAGCATCATTATATCGCCCACACGGTTAAACAAAAATGCCTTTATCCCAGAATGGGTTGGCGATGCCCACATGGGAATGCCCCAAACAACATGCCCCTCTTTGCCAACATAGTCTTTCTTTCTGTCTGTGTACCAAAACCCTATCAAAGCAAAGGAGGCTAATCCTACACCTTCCCAACCAAAGAACACCATTAAAAGGTTATCAGACAACACAATTAGCTGCATCGATCCTATGAAAAACAGCATAAAAAACCAATAACGAGTAAGAGACCTTTCACCATGCATATAAGATATAGAGTATACAAAAATTGATGCAGATATCCAGGCAACCAAATTGCTCATTATTATGCCTAATGGATCAGCCAACACTCCAGCATTCAAATTCAGTGCCGAGAACCACGGAATCTGACTATGAATTTCATTACCCGCAAGACCAATGGGTAAAATACTTAATGCAAAAAATGCGCTTAATAAAGAAAATCCCACTGCAACATAGCTTTTTACACGTTCGCTTTTGTTTTTTAAGGCGGGTATTAATGCGGCTCCAATGAATGGAATCATCCAAATCAACCATGCATTTACACCCAAACCTGCAAAACCTATTGTTTCTGTTCCTACCAATTCTTTTTCAATCCCCTATAGATATCGATTCTGCTGCAAAGAATATCCATCAACTTCCCCTGTTCCAATTTGTGAAAAATCATTAGTTTTCGAATCACCAAAACCGCCGATAAGATGATCCGAGATTCTTAATTCCTGAGCCTCAGTTATTTGTTTTATTTGGGCAATATCACTAGAATTGCTATACAAATTCTCTACATAATTTATTATTGGGCCATAAAATAAATCAGGATAAAGACCCAAAATCAAGGTGAAAGCAGCTAAAACCCCCATCGTAACTATTACATATCTACTCGAATCTCCTACGTTTTTTAATGTTTCTGGAACTATTCCGAAGAATATTTTTTTGTACATCCATAAGATATAAGCTGAAGTTAAGACAGTAGTGGATATTGCCACAGCAAATGCTGCGATCTTCAAATAATCAATATCATCAATTGCATCCTGCAAAGACCCATTAAACAACACCCACTCAGCCATAAAGCCACTAGTTATAGGAACACCCATTATAGTTAATGCCCCAATCATCGTTAGTACCGCGGTGTATGGCATTTTACTTGAGAGTCCCCCCAACTTGTCCATATTTCTTGTGCCTGTTTGCAGTATGATAGAGCCAGCCATCATAAACAGTAACGCTTTTCCAAGCCCATGGGAAACGTAAAGCATTATCGCCCCACTTATTCCCAAAACACTTTCAGAGCCCAATCCAAATATAATATAACCCATAGAACTTATACTTGAATAAGCCAAAACCTTTTTGATGTCATTTTGCATCAAAGCCATTGCACCACCGAACACCATTGTTGCGACCCCCCATATGTCCAAGTAAATGCCGTAACCAGCATAGTTTCCTGATAGTAACTCTAACCATATTCTAACAATACCATATGCGCCAATTCCAGTCATTGCCGAAGAAATTACCACAGATATTGGCGTAGGTGCCTGTGTGTAGGTGTCGGGTAACCAAACATGCAAAAATAATGCACCAAGTTTTATCCCAAAACCTATTACAATTGAAAACAGTATCAATGGTATCCAATCCACAGGTATTTTGGATGAATTAGACTTTATGACATCAAAATCAAAACCGCCAGAGAAAAATCCTATGGCCAGCAAACCCAAAAGCAACACAAGCGCTCCAACGGCTGACCATAAAAAGAACACAAATGAAACTTTTTTCCTGTCACCATAACCAAAAAATGCAATAAGAAAAAAGGGCGGCACAATCATTAATTCAAAGAACACATAGAACTCAAGAATGTTGGTTGCAAGTACTGTGCCCACCATTCCCATTGAAAGAGCCAGGTATAGGGCAAAGTAAATCCCCATTTGGGTATCAAGATGGGATTTTTGGGTTTTCGATAAAACCATTGTGGACAAATTACCACCTTTAAACCCAACATTTTTACCATCCTCCCCTTCAACAACATCTTTTTTTGATGCTACAATAGATTTGGTCTGATCATGATCATGATCAAGGAGAATTTTTCGCACCATATATGGTTTTGAATAAAGAACTACCGCCGTAGATATAATATATATTGTTATTGCAAAAGGAACACTTAAACCATCTAGCTTAAGTCCAAAATGTCCTAATTGACCGCCTGAATAAATTTCTTGATATTGACCACCAGAACCTAGGCCTAACGATGGAATTATTAGAAAAATCGTGGACAGTGCTAAAATCCCAAATGAGAACCATGTTGCAATGTTTATCCCTTTGTGTTTACCTAAAAAATACACTACTGGAGAAAATATCAAGGGCAAAAACGTTGCCACCATCAGTAAATATGAAGATGAATCCGCCATCTACATTCTCGTACCCCGAATACCCCTACAAAAACGACATTGACTCCTTTTATATATTATACGTTTAGTAATTAAAACAGATCAGGATAAAAGGTGATAGAAACCTTAGTTTTTAAGGTTTTTGTATTCCGTTACGTCAATATCCTTATAGAATCGGTAGGCTATTATCATAATCCCCAATCCAACGGCCACCTCAGCAGCAGAAATGGCAATTGAAAACAACACAAATACCTGACCTTGTGAATTTGGCAACATCCTTGAAAATGCAACAATGACCAAGTTTACTGCATTAGCAATCAATTCAATAGAGATGATTAACCGCAGAGCATTTCTTTTAACAACTATGCCATATATACCAATGGATATCAAAACAGCAGCTACAATTATGAAATCACTTGGCTGGTTCATTTTTTTCCTCTATATCCTCCCTTCTTGCAAGTGCCAATGCACCTATAATGGCTCCTGCCAAAGTAAACGCCAAAACAATTAGCACTGGCGAATAATAAGTTAACAATTCCCTTCCTATCTCCTTTATGTCAACAGCAGGTACAGCATCAGAAAAACTAAATTGGGAAACAGCCGAATTTCCAATAAAAGCCCCAAACAATGCAAGAAAAGCCAAGCTTAAGATGATGCCAGATATCTTTCTCTTTACTGTTTCCCTTTTTGTAACTGTATTAGGAGATCTGACAAGCATAACGGTAAAAATAACAAGAACCGCAACGGCTCCAACATATACGGCTATCTGAAACATTGCAACAAAAGTGGCATCCAAAATAACAAAAAAGCCTGCGATACCCAACAAAGAAACAGCTAAAGCAATGCCACCATATAGCAGCTCCCTGCTCTCCAATGAAATAATAGCAGAGCCAATGGTCAGTATGGACAAACCTATAAACATGGCGTCAGCCATGGCTAGCCCCTCTAGAGTCTATTTTTATTTCCACCTCCCCATTATCTATAGGTTTAATGGCTAGCTGAGAAGGTGTATAGATTAGATGCTGTTTTGTGTATGACGATAGCTCATAGTCATTTGTCATATAGAGAGCATAAAATGGACAAGCATCAACACACAAGCCACAAAAAACACATTTTCCATAGTCTATTTGCGGCATAATGGACTTTTTGTTTTGTTTCCATTGCTCATCCACTTTAACCATAGCTATAGCTTCGGCAATCCCCTCACAGGCAATTGAGCATAGCTGACACCCTGTGCATTTATCATGAAAAAGGATGTGCCTGCCCCTTAGACCTGCGATTCCAACGCCTTTTTTTGGGTCAAACTGATAACCATCGCCAACAAACTTTAGTTTTTGCTCAGGATATCTTAACGTGAACCTCTTCACGAAAAGATGTCGTGTCCCAGACTCCAACGCCCTAATGAAACCACTAGCTGTATTCATTTTACAGATATCAAACCTCCCGGTCCCAGAATTCCGCCATAGATCAATGTCAATACAACAAAGAGATTTATGAATGTTAATACAATTAACTTGTACCAACCCGTATGCAATAATATGTCAATTCTGATTCTAGGATTGATACCCCTTGTAATTAACATCAACAGGATAACAACAAACGTTTTTACTGTAAACCAGAAGATACTGTTAATTGTTACAGGATTGTAAAGTCCTTCCAACGCAACCAACCTTAACAAGGATACATCGGAGGTAGAAGCTCCGGGAATTAGTTCTGGTGGAAATATCTGAGGTCCATACCATCCGCCCAGAAACAAAATTACAAACAGACCAGCCAATGCATATAACTTAAGGTAATTTCCCAACTGAATCAATCCAAAAATCATTCCTGATGTCTCAGTTAGCCATCCTGCCACTATCTCACTTTCTGCCTCAGGAAGGTCAAAAGGTACACGCTCCAATTCAGCAAGGGAAGAGATAAAGAAAACAAATGCATTTACAGGCATAACAAGGATGTTCCAAAAAATATTTTGTGACAGGGCTATATTAGACAGGTTCAAAGACCCGGCAAAAATAACTGCGGGTAACGCAGACAACAAAAATGGTATCTCAAAGGCCACCATCTGATGCAAGGCCCGCAACCCCCCAATGAACGGATATTTACTGTTGCTGGCCCAAGAAAACAGCAATATTATTAACGGAAAGAATCCCAATATGGCAAATACAGCTATTAGCCCAACGTCCACATCAGCAGCAACCCAACCAGGCGCCACTGGAATTAATGCAACAACGGCTGCGGATGTAGATACAAACATAATGGGAGCAAGCCAAAATATCACCTTATCAGCACCTGACGGGACAATTATTTCCTTTGAAATAAGTTTCAGTCCATCAGCAAGCAATTGAAATATTCCTTCTATTTTCCCCGCGTATAACGGTCCTACACGCAGTTGCATTTTCGCCAACAATTTACGTTCAATGAATATTGTCGATGCAGCAATCAAAGCTGCAAAAGCAAACCCGGGGAAAACAGCCGCCCTAAACAAATCGGTGTGAATCAAAAACTGCATTACGGGGATAGTTCGTGAAGGATCAACCATCATTGAGAAAAACAGGTACGGTGTTAATACCTGTCCATCAACAACAGGCAAAGGAACAAAAAACAATACAAAAAAGATTATTGGAAGAACTAACAAGGTAACAAATGCTAAAATAAATAATACTAGCTGTACTATGCTACCTACAAAATTGCCAAACCTAAATTCCGAATTTAATGCGCCCATTATCTATCTGCCTCTATAGGCCAATAATTCAAAGACCAATATATAGCTGGCATGTCTCCCAATTTTGAGCCTACCAACAAAAACGGCAAGGCTATAATGTTTCTAAACGAACCTGTGGATATTTTAACTCTGTATGGTCTGGAAGTACCATCACTTACTAAATGATAACTTAGTGCACCTCGTCCAGATTCCACCCTTTTAAAAGACTCACCAGGCGGCCCTTTTATGTTGCTTAGCAGTTTTTCCCTGACATCACCGGATTCGGGCATTTTATCTAAAAGTTCTCTGATAATATGACATGACTCTCTAACATCCAAAAAGGGGATATAGGCCCTTGCAAAGGAGTCGCACGTCTTCATGTACTGGACGTTAAAATCGATTTCATTGTATATATCATAGGGCTCCACCTTCCTAATGTCATAAGGCACGCCTGATGCGCGCAGTACGGATCCAGTAACTCCTAACTTTATTGCATCCTCCTTTGATAAAACTCCCACACCTTCGGTTCTTTGCCTAAATAATGGGTTATTGTAGAAAATATGTTCATATTCCTTAAGTCTTTTTTCAAGGTAATTTATCTGAGATAAACACTTCTCTTTGAAATTGTTTGGCATATCGTTTCTAACCCCTCCCGGAATGTTAAAAGCATGTGTAATTCGATGGCCCGTAAGCCGCTCAAGCAAATCAAGCACGAGCTCCCTATCAGCAGCAGGCCACATAAACATGGTCGAATGCCCAAGGAATATCCCATAAATAGCAAGCCAATACAAAGTATAGTTAATTCTATCTAATTCCGAGGTAAGTGCCCGAAGAAACTGTCCTCTTCGTGGAACAGTAATGCCAATTAAATCCTCAACGGCCAAGCTGTAGGAATATGTGATGTTAGCCGAATCATGGATGACAGGTCTTTCCAAATGGGGAATATTTGTAAAATAATTTCTATATTCACACATTTTCTCCTCTCCACGGTGAACATATCCAAGGTCTAGATCAACGTTAACTATGTAATCCCCATCCAACTTTATTATAAATCTAAAGTGCCCCGTGCCAGGATGCTGTGGTCCAACGCTAAGGGTCATTAGCTTTTCTTCTTCCGATTCCTTAACTATGTGCATAGATAGCTTCTTAGCTTCTTCAATTTTTTCATCCAAACTAGACATTATTATACCCCTTTTTATCTTCCTTTCAATCTAAAATCTTTTCGGAGAGGAGGTATGTCTGCCCAGTCCTCCGGTAACAGAAATCGCTCATTTCTAGGATGGCCGATAAAATACACACCCAACATTTCGTAAGTTTCACGTTCAAAATATTCAACACTAGGGAATATATTTATCAAACTGTTTGACTTTGGATCAGATCTACTTGTTTTTGTAGATAAAACCAAAACATAGGGAAAGAGATCCGGGTTGACATATGAGCCCAAATGATAATTAATTTCGATTTGATCCTCTTTTGGATAATCTGTTCCAGATGCGGATTCAACATGATCAAAACCATGATTGTCCCTTAAAAAAATAGAAGTTTCCACAATAATTTCCGGATCTACCATGATTTTTGAGCGATTGCGTTTATCATAAATTACATTAACTTTTTCACCAAATTTTTCAACTACTGAGTTTAAGATATCCTTTGATAATAAAAGGGATTTTTTTTTTAATTCGATTTCAGATTTGCGTTCCATCACTTTATCTTTGACCTTTTAATTTTTTCCTGAAGAAGAAATGTTCCCTGAATAAGTGTTTCAGGTCTTGGAGGGCATCCAGGCACATAAACATCGACTGGGATAATACCATCGCATCCTGGCAAAACATTGTAAGAATCCAGATAAAGCCCACCTGTGATAGCGCAGGCGCCCATCGCAATCACATATTTAGGCTCGGGCATTTGATCATAAACCATACGCAGCCTAGGTGCCATCTTTCTAGTTACGGTACCCTGAACAACAATTAGATCACACTGCCTTAATGAACCAAATGCCTCCAGTATACCGAACCTTTCAACATCATATCTAGGATCTGATGATCCACCAAATTCTACACTACAACAAGCAGTTTCCAAATGAACAGGCCATAACGACCAAACACGCCCCCAGTTGATAGCATAGCCTAGGGGCTCATCCAAGGCTTTGACAAGAACATCACTAAGCTTTGACACTAAAATATTAAAATTAGAAGGATTAACTGGGTTAACTAGTTGTTTTAACACACTACTACACCTTATTCCAATATAGCATGTTTAGTTATTAAAATCTATTGGATATAATAATCACCAAATTCCTTTCTTTCCCGCTAAAAATAAGGCATACCCCATAGCAGCAAACATTATTCCCAGAAATCCCATCATAGGTAACGTAGCCTCTTTGGGAACAGATGTAAAAGTTACAGCCCAAGCATATAGAAATATCAACATTACATCAAAAACCACAAACATAAGAATATAGGAATAGTATTGCATCATAAAATGAGATCTTCCTTCACCTGTAGGAATTTGGCCGCATTCCATTGGAAGGAATTTTATAGGATTGTACCTTCTACGTTGTGACAAAAGCCTGGATAACATAACTGAAGAAATTCCTGCAACTATACCAAATCCAAACAAATACAAAATCGGAAGAAATTGTGAAGCCGTTTCCCCTGCCAAATTACTCTGTGCTGATTTATGAAGACATAAAAATCTTACCTTAATTACAAAAATTATTTTTGCTTGTTTATAACCAAATCAAATAGTTGTCTCGCCACCATTTTTGGATGATTCAATGCAAGTTTCATCATTTTATAGCTTGTAAAATCGGATTTAATAAAATCCAAGAATTCACCTAATGTCAAATCTTTAATGATATCAATCTCCTTATCCCATTCAATGTCAGAAAGGGATAGCCATCTTGACTGTACTTTTAGTGCGGATTGAATTTTTTTTTCAAGTATTTTTCTACAAACATGTTCATATTCTATTAGAGATTCACGTGTAGATGCAAACTGAAGGGAGTCAGCACCTAGTCTTCCGGCTAATTGCCCAAATTCAATTGCGTAACGTATTCCCTCCAAAACCAAAGGGTTTGCCTGGCCTGCGGTATCGCCTATCATCATTAACCCATCATAAACACAGCTTTTTCTTAAACCTTCATTGGGTATCATCCCATAATGAACTTCAATTGGTTGAATTTTTCCGAGTTTGTTTAATGGATACAAATTACTCTCCAGAATTTTATTCAATTTAATCAACGGGTCAACAGCGGATTCAGGCCTCCCTATCCCAACCCCTATTCTTACGCGATTACTGGAAAGTGGAAAAACCCATGCGTATCCTGCTTCTGAATATTTTTGACCAACCATTAAGTGCAAAGTGTCTTCGTTTATGCTGTCACAGTAACATTCGTATTCCGCACCAACCCCATATCTTCTCCAGAAAGAAACATAACCTAGTTTTCTAGAAATAAAGCTATTGAAACCGCTTGCATCGATTATCAAAGATGCATCTATATCAGCAACTCCTTTTGGTGTAGAAACCTTTAAGCCGTTAATCCTCCTGTCAGCATTTCTTTTTACGTCAAAAACATTACTTTTTACAGATAAGGTAGTTCCTTCCACAGCAGCTTTTATCGCTAGGAACTGAAAGGTTTTTTTTATGTCAAGTACACAAGCAGTGTAGTCATTGCCAAGCATGTTTGCTTCATTGTTTGGAGATACAAATGAGAAATTTTTAATCGGATTGTAATATTCCTTTGATATGCCAAGTTTTTCCATCTCTTTTATCCAACTAACACCACTAGTCCTAACGTTATGCCCAAAGGATGGATCTTTTTCAAAAAGCACAACTTTTGCGCCTTTTTTTGATGCAGAATAAGCAGCTGAAAGGCCAGCGGGGCCCCCACCTACAATAGCAATATCAAACTTCAATAAATCATAAGATATTGGGGCAAATGGATTATTATATATTATTTTTACGTCATTATCCTCAAAGATAAAAATCCGTTTAAAAATAGAATTCAAAGTATAAATAGTATTATATCTATTTTTTTATGTTTTATTTTGATATTTTTTAAAATTAATAAAGAAAAAGACGATAATGACTCATATGTTCCAGCTATTAACAAAAACTTGCCTGGGATTATCAATACGATAGAGGAGTTTAGCGATGAGCAGAGAGCCATTGTCAGGAAGTTTAAGCACGAGATGGAAAAATTCACAGAGGAAAGATCGCTTGAAACCTGCTTACAAGCCCTGAACCTGTCTATGCAATTGGCCAACACCAGGGAAAAACTATTAGAAGCATATAAACAATACAGTGGCTTATTAGAGAACGAGTTGAAAAATCGGATCAAAATGGAAAAGAAAAAGAATGATTGAAACAGATGTTATAAAAAATGTATTTTGTTTGCGTTGATAAATCAGTGTTTGAATTCCAATTACCGTTTATATTTGTTCAAGGGCTCTGTTCATTTAAGCTTCAATTCTTTGTTATGAAAATCCGCGAAAAGATTCAGCCAATTAATCACGTGCTTTAGTTTGCATTTCT
>JADDOW010000071.1:7118-41842 GCA_016782225.1 Nitrososphaeraceae archaeon | reverse complement strand
AGCTTTATCGTTAAGTGAAAAGAGCCATTGCAATTCTTCAATCTGTTTTTATAGATGATTGATATTATTTATTTAGATAGAAAAAAAAGATAAGGCTTATAATAAAGACCTATTCCTATAGGTAAAATAAGTATGGTGAACACAATTTTTCGGGTACAGTCGCATAAATTTACTCAAGAAAATATTCAAACTACTCTAGTTTGTTCAAATTGTGATGAGGTTTTCACCAAAGAATTTCTGTTGGATCTCGAAGGTCAAACAATTGAATTTAAATGTCCTGTATGTGGAAATTTAGGCGAAGCTGATATTCCGTATAAAACTGCCGAAGAACGCGAGGAATTTGAAGAAGATTTAGATGAGATAACGGAAGAAGAGGGTGGTGACGAATTTGAAGAAGATTTCTAATTAGATTTATTCTTTTTTATCCCCATCTTTCCTAATTGTGCTAAGAACGCGGCCAATTGAATTTCTGGATGGGCGCCATTTGATAGCCTGTAATCATATTCTGCTATCATCGAGGAAACTTCAGATAAATCTTCAAGATCTAGGTTATAGATTTCCTCGTTTGCATATTTTAAAAAGTCAGTTTCGGATACTCCGTAAACATACAGCAATTCTAATAATTTTATTCTTGATTCGTTAAATTTTGAATCCAGCGCCAACTTTATTATTTCAGATATTTTGTTTTTTCCAGAATTGCCTATTGCATTTTGAACTTGTGATGTATTTACATTACCACTGGCTGATGCTGATTGCAATATATTTATAGAATTTCTCAAATCGCCATTTGTGTGTTCGTATATTTTATAAAGAGCTTTTTCATCAAATTTTATTTCTTCATTTTTGCAAATAATTTTTAAATATCCTACTACCTCATCCACAGGTACCTTTGAAAAACGAAAGACTACACATCTACTTTGTATGGGTTCTATAATGTGAGAAAGGTAGTTGCAAATAAAAATAAATCTTGTTGTTTTTGAGCTATCCTCTATAATTCTCCTCAAAGCTGTTTGTGCCTCTGATGTCATTTCATCGGCTTCGTCTAGAATAATGATCTTAAAAGGTCTCTCGTTTTCTATCTGATTTAACGAAAGCTTCATGATGGATGCAAATTCTTTCACCCTTTCACGCACCATTTTGATGCCTCTTTCATCAGATGCATTAAGTTCAAGTGTGTCTCTTTTCCAACTATCTCCTAATATTTCTCGTGCGAGACATAATGCAGTCGTGGTTTTTCCTATTCCTGCTGCACCCGTAAACAGGAGATGTGGTAATTCATTTGGTTTGTTCAATAAATTTTTTAAACCCGTGATGATTTCTTTTTGGTTAATTATCTGATCAAGATTTGTCGGCCTGTACTTTTCTACCCACATTATATCCGAAATGTTATCTCCTTTTTGTTGAGTATCATTCATCGTAAGAGTTTGTTTATTTTTTCCAATTTAAAATTATTCAATACGCATTAAAAAAATATTAACACTGTATTTAATAATTTTATTAACTAATCCTACTATTATATAATGAAGCCATTATTGAATTTTGATACAAATAACATAATCCATGATCTTGATGATATTTCAATTCTTTATATATTTTCTACTTTAGACTATTTGCTTAGAGAAGTAAGAGTAATTTACCTAAAGGACGTTGAAATTCCAATACCCCCTTTTGTATCTATTAATGCAAAAGAGGGTGACATGACGTCCGTTCCAAGATGGATTTCTAGAATTTTAAGCGAACGAGGATTAATAGAAATACATGATGAGGATCATTTGTCATACATTAAAAGAGCTTTAAACAGAGAAAGGATTTCTTCTAATCATGTACTTTCGGCAATTGATCCTGATTTTTATGTTCGTGTAAATGACTACCTTCGCAATATTGATGAAAAAGAGCGAGAATCATTAGTTGTATCTTTAAATCCATTTATTGTATCTAGAATACAAAAAATAGTAAAACTTTCAGCTTCCTCTCCTTTAGTTCCAGAAATAGAAGAAAAATTGTCTTTAGAAGAAAAGTCATTGTATGAAATTTTTTATGAAAAGGCTTTTGATTTTAAAAAATTGGTGTTAGAACTTGAGTAATAACAATTCTCACAATTCCTCTAACATTCAAGAGCAACAACAGCAAACCCTGTCTGCTTTATCGAATGAATTAGAATCTTTTTTGAGATCATTTAAGGATCGTGGGGGTAATTATAAATATTTTGATAAAATCAACAATATGATTGCAACTTCATCTACATCCGTAACTATAGATTATATCGATTTTGACAGCTTTAACCCTTTACTTGCAAAAAATATTACACATGAACCTGATGAAATGCTTGCTGCTTTTAGTGAGGCAGTTGTTTCTATACTTGGTGAAATCCATCCTGATTACGCTGAAGATATCAAAGATCACATACGAGTTAGAATAGGCAATTATGCCGTTCAAAAAGGATTGCGAGATATAAATGCAGATGTAATAAACAAGTTATTAGGCGTTTCTGGTATGGTAGTACGTTCTTCTGAAGTTAAACCATTCGGAAAAAAAATTGCCTATCGGTGTCTCAATTGCAATCAGGTGAATCTGTCCCAACTAAAGGGATTGTCATTGAAAAAACCACAGAGATGTATCAATTGTTCTGAAAAAGAACTGGAAATGGATATAGAAAACAGTTTGTTTATTGATTTCCAGTTGGTTAGATTGCAAGAGTTACCTGAGGACCTTCCCGCCGGACAGCTCCCCCATTATATTGAGGTCACAATTTTGGGTGATTTAGTCGATCAGTGTAGGCCTGGTGACAGAATCATGCTAACTGGTATTATACGAATTGATCAGGAGTCTTCATTTAATTCTGGAAACTCTAATTCTCAAATAAGAACTTCTTTGTTTAAACTTAGGATGGAAGGTAATAATATAGAATATCTTGGTGGCCGTGCTGGGGATAAGAAAACAAGATCTGTTGAGCGAATATCAATTAGTGCCGAAGATGAAAGGCAAATACTTGCAATTTCTAAAAAACCCGATATTTACGAAAAATTAATTTCATCATTTGCTTCTCATGTATATGGGCATGAGGTCATTAAGGAATCTATATTGCTTTTAATTGTAGGTTCGGTGAACAAAAAACTCGACGATGGATCGACAAGGCGAGGTGATATTAACATACTTTTGGTTGGGGACCCTGGAACGGCAAAATCTGAAATGCTTAAATTTGCTGCAAAAATCGCGCCTAGAGGTTTATACACATCCGGTAGGGGTTCCACGGCCGCTGGGCTTACTGCTGCAGTTATAAAAGATAAATCTGGAATGATGATGTTAGAAGCAGGCGCAGTGGTTTTGGGAGATCAGGGGTTAGTTTGTATAGATGAATTTGATAAAATAAAAGCCGAAGATCGTTCTGCGTTACATGAGGTCATGGAACAGCAAACTTGTTCCGTTGCCAAAGGTGGTATTGTAGCTACATTAAATGCAAGGACATCAATACTGTCTGCAGCAAATCCTATGTATGGAAAATATGACCCTTATAAAAATATCACTGAAAACGTAAATCTTCCCATTCCACTTTTAACTAGGTTTGATATCGTATATGTAATACG
Source organism: Nitrososphaeraceae archaeon (assembly GCA_016782225.1). Classification (GTDB taxonomy): domain Archaea; phylum Thermoproteota; class Nitrososphaeria; order Nitrososphaerales; family Nitrososphaeraceae; genus Nitrosocosmicus. Next base: position 38,258 of record JADDOW010000071.1, on the reverse strand, counting down.
AGATCTTCCGGAAAAAGACAAGGACAGCAGAATAGCCAATCATATTTTGGAAATCCATAAAGATGCTCAAAGGACATCCCAAGCTGCAATTAATATAGATTTTTTCAGCAAGTATTTGGCCTTTGCTAAACAGCTGGCTGAACCTGAATTGACTCGTGAAGCAATTACACTTATCCGCGATTATTATATGACCATGAGAAATGTTGATTCTGATAGTATGATCACTGTGACACCTAGACAACTAGAGGGATTGGTTAGACTTTCAACTGCCCGAGCGCGATTATTGCTAAAGGATAAAGTCGAAAAAGAGGATGCAGAAAGATCTATCTTTCTTGTCCAAAGAATGTTGGAGACTGCAGGTGTTGACGTTAATACAGGGAAAGTTGATTTAGGCGTTTTACATGGGAAACCTTTCAGTGAGATATCCAGATTAAAACTTTTCATGGAGATATTTTCAAGCTTGTCTGGGGAGGACAAAAATGATGTTGAAGAGAACATATTTATTTTAGAGCTTGGAAAAACGGGCAAATTTACAGAATCTGATGCGAGATCTTTTATAAAAAAGGCAATGAATGATGGTCAAATCTATGAAAGAAAACCTGGATTTTACTCAAAAGCATAGGTGGAGAAACAGGCGAGTTTATCTATATTTAACTCAATTAGTTGAATCAAACAAACTAAAATCGTGATTAAACCTTGAAATATTATTTTATTGTCTTATCCATATGAATATTATATCTGACTCATACATGGGAATGTTTTTACCTTCTGATGTTTACAAAAGAGTTTCTAAATTTCTTGAAGGCGATATAGATTTTCCATTTGTTAATAGGGATGAGATTGTAGGAATATTTTTTTTATTTGGAAAAAAACTCGGTATTAAATCAAACCTGGATATTATTTCAGTCAAAGATCTTGCGAGAAGATCAATTGATCAAATAAAGCGAGAAATTCTTCTTTCTAAAAAAATTACAAAATCAAATATTGAATTAATTAAAGAAAATTATCAAAGAAGAGTTTTACAAATTTATGTGGAGTTTCAAGATAATGCCTCGTTTGATGAGTATGAAATCAATAAAAGAATTACTCGTGATCCCTCAATTCTTATATCATGCTATTCTCAGCACATGGCATATTATGATCAAAAATGTTTTTTTGAAATTTTTGATCCCTTAAAAAACAATCAAATAGATAAAAAACTGCATAATCTTTTGCTGGATAGGATGGTTATGTTAAGTTATAATTGTGAAAAGCCTGAAATGTTGCCGTTCAATACTTTGTCTCCGTTTTTGGAGTGGATTAGCAGCAGTAATTAGCTGCCTTGGGATCTTTTCATTTGTCATTTATAATCTATATAGTGTATCCACAACATAAATTAATTGGTGAAGTGTAGTAATGAATGTGTCCAATCAGGCTAAATCTGATTATGAGTCTTTGTTAGATCGATTACAAAATAAATTGGGTAATGTGGTAAAAAAAGAGGTAGCTAGACTTGAGGTTCCAACCCCAAAAATCATGTGGGTCGGTCAGAGAACTATTTTTAGAAATTTTATGGATTTTCCAAAAGCGTTGAGGAGAGATCCTGAAAAACTATTATTGTATCTGAATAAGGAGTTGGCCTCTGCAGGCTATATAGCTGGTGAGAGAATCATCTTTTTAGGCAGAAAACCTATATCTTCTTTTGGTGGATTAATTGATAGATATGTAAAGGATTATGTTATATGCCCTGTTTGCGGAAGCCCTGACACCAGGACAGAAAAAATTAAAAAATTGGGATTTATGATTTGTGAAGCTTGTGGTGCAAGATCGTCAATTAAAAGTAATTACGCATAGCTCGAATGAAAATTCATAAATAAAGCATTTTATGAATTTTTTTTATCTTTAGTTTTTAATTGTGTTGTTGTTTTTATACGCAGTCATACATTATATTATAGCAACACTATTTCCTAGGATCGATATGTAATTATTAGATTTTAATGGTTTTATATTATGGACAAAGAAAAAGATAGTGATTGTTCTCTGTCAGAAAATAACTATGAGGACTCTGAATCGCCATCACCATCACCATCAATAAACAATGATATTTCTGATGAAAATATCTTGGATGAGCTGAAGAATACTAAAAATGAGCTGAAGAATACTAAAAATGAATTAGAACATTATCGTAGCCTATATAACGATACGTTTAACAAATTAAAATATGGTTTGGCCGATTTTGACAATTATCGAAAGAATGTAGAAAAACAAAACTCTTTAAAAATACTGTCCATTAAAGCCGATGTATTATCTGTTGTTGTCAATATGCGGGAAGACTTTATGCGCGCTATAGATACAATAAAACAAAAGAAAATTGATAATGCAATCCTTGAGGGATTGGAAAGTATTTTGAAAAATATCAACATCTTTCTAGAAAAAGAGGGTATTAAGGAAATAGATTCATTGAATAACTCATTCGATCCTAATCTTCATGAAATTGTAGGATTTTCATATAATGACGATAGTGATGGTGTACAGGAAAACATTGTCACAAAAGAGATTCGAAAGGGGTATTTGTTAAATGATCGAGTTCTACGTCCAAGTTTAGTTGAAGTTTCAAAAAAGATAGTTAAAAATATCGATAATAATAATAATAGACAAGGAGATGAAATTTAAATGGGAAAAATAATAGGAATTGATCTTGGAACTAGCAACTCTGCCGCAGCAACCTTGGTTGGTGGAAAACCTGTAATAATCCAAGCTGCTGAAGGCACTTCAATTGGAGGAAAATCATTTCCATCAGTGGTTGCTTTTTCAAAAGACGGCCAATTAATGGTTGGTGAACCGGCAAGACGCCAAATGCTCTCTAATCCTGAAGGTACAATTATGGCTGCCAAAAGAAAGATGGGTACTGATTATAAATTTAGGGTATTTGGAAAAGAGTATACCCCACAACAGATTTCATCATTTATTCTACAAAAAATTAAAAGGGATGCTGAGGCATTTCTTGGTGATACTGTTGATAAAGCTGTTATTACTGCTCCTGCTTATTTCAACGACAATCAACGTCAAGCAACAAAAGATGCTGGCCAGATTGCTGGTTTAGAAGTGGTAAGAATAATCAATGAACCTACTGCTGCATCTCTTGCTTTTGGATTAGACAAGGTCCAAAAAGACCTTAAAATAATGGTATTTGATCTTGGGGGTGGAACTTTGGATGTTACCATTATGGAAATGGGTGGAGGTGTATTTGAGGTAAAAAGCACTTCTGGGGATACCCAATTAGGAGGTACCGATATGGATAATGTTTTAATAGATTATCTTGTCAACGAATTTAAAAAACAGTCTGGTCTGGATATAAAAAACGATAAAGCCGCCATGATGAGAGTTCGTGAAGCTGCTGAAAAAGCAAAAATCGAGCTTTCTAATATTGTTACTACTGATATAAACTTGCCATTCTTGGCTTATGATGCCTCCTCTGGACCGAAAAATTTCATATTAACGTTGACCCGTGCAAAATTGGAAGAAATGATGAGACCTATTGTTGAAAGATGCAGAAACCCCATGTTACAGTCCTTAAAAGATGCCAAACTAAATACCACTGATATCGATAAAATAATTTTGGTAGGAGGACCCACCAGAATGCCATTAGTTAAACAATTTGTATCCTCTGTAATGAATAAAGAACCTGAAGGCGGTGTTGATCCAATGGAAGCAGTAGCGTTGGGCGCAGCGATACAGGGGGCAATCATTTCTGGTGAGGTGACAACAGATATTTTATTGGTGGATGTGACTCCACTAACTCTTGGAGTAGAGGTTATGGGAGGGCTCAAAGAGGCTTTAATTGAACGTAATACTACCATTCCCACCAAAAAAAGCAAGGTATTCACAACCGCTGCTGATTATCAAACCGCGGTAACCATTCATGTAGTCCAAGGAGAAAGATCTATGGCTTCAGACTGTGTTTCTCTAGGTATGTTTAATTTATCTGGCATACCACCTGCACCTCGAGGTGTTCCACAGATTGAGGTTACATTTGATATAGATACCAATGGAATTTTAAACGTAACCGCAAAGGATTTGGCAACCTCTAAAGAAGCTAAAATTACTATCTCTGCAAGTACAAAATTATCCAAGGAGGAAATAGAAAAATTGAAAAAAGAGTCTGAGGAGTTTGCTGAAATTGATAAAAAGAAGATAGAGGAAGCACAGGTGAAAAACGAATCTGATAATTTAATATATTCTGCAGAAAAACTGATTAATCAAGACCTGAAAGATAAAGTCACACCAGATCAAAAAGATAAAGTGACTAAACTCATTAATGAATTAAGGGAGGCTATTTCAACTAACAATGTTGATACTATGAAATCAAAGGTAACTGACCTAAAGAACGCACTTAGTGAAATTAGTGTTGCTGCATATCAAGCTGCTGCTGCTGCAAATTCTCCTACAGGCTCAGGTGATACTAGTGGTAATGTTCCTCCAAACGAAAGCGACCCTAACCAAAGTACTAGAGAACCAACACAATCCAGCCCCAGCGCACCCAATCCAGGCATAAATACCTGATATAATGCAATTCCCACTCTACTTATTTTTATGATTTGTGATGGCAACTAAAAGAGATTATTATGAAGTATTAAGTGTATCAAGAAACGCATCTAAAGACGAAATAAAGTCCGCTTACCGAAAACTAGCTCTAAAATATCATCCTGATCGTAATAAATCATCAGAAGCGGAAGAAAAATTTAAAGAAATTTCTGAAGCATATGCTGTTTTGTCTGATCAAGAGAAACGTAAACGCTATGATACTTATGGTCATGTCGGAACAGAGGAAGTATTCAGGGGCTCTGAGGATAACTTTGCTGAAATTTTCAAGGATATGGGTTTCGGTGGTGTAGGCGATATTTTTGAACAGATTTTTGGCCGAATGGGCGGCGCAGGCAGAAATCGTAACGATCCTTTCGGATTCAGTTCAAGAAATAATGACAGGCGAATTAGGGGAAGGGACCTTCTGTATGAAGTTGATATGACCTTGGAGGATGTTTTAAAAGGACATAAGCAGGAAATCCAGATTCCGTCAATCGAAAACTGCTCTACCTGTTCAGGTTCAGGCGCCGCTCCTGGTACCTCTGCCAAAAAATGTGTAACATGTAACGGACAAGGACAAACAAGAAGAGTTTATAATCAAAATCAGTTTTCTACCTTTATTTCTCTTGAAACTTGTAATACGTGTCACGGTGAAGGTAAAATAATAGAAAAACCATGTCATACTTGTAAAGGAAACGGAAAAATTAACAAAACAAATACTGTTGATATCGATATTCCATCTGGCATAGAAGACGGTACAACATTAAGGCTATCAGGAAAGGGAGAACACGTACAGAGCGGTGTAAACGGTGATCTTTTAATACGTATTCATGTTTTACCTCACAATCTTTTTAAAGTGATGGATGAAGGTGATTTAATATGCAATTATGAGGTTTTTTTCACTGACATGATATTGGGTATAGAAGCACGAGTTCCAACTTTGGATGGAACGGAAAAATTAAAGATACCTTCATGCACAAAAGCCAACTCCGTTTTCAAAATTAAGGGTAAGGGTTTGCCAAGGTATGGAAGATATGGAAGGGGGGACCAATATGTTAAAGTCGAGGTCAAATTGCCTGATAAGATCAATGATAAACAGAAAAATCTACTTAAAGATTTAGCAAAAGAATTTAAAAAATGAATGTAGAATTTTTTGATATTGTAAATAAGGCATTATGTTTGCTATAGAATCCTTAAATGTAAGTAAACTCTACAAAGGCTCAAACAAAAAGGCCCTGGATGACGTTTCATTAAAAATTGAGCGTGGCAAGATATCTACAATTTTGGGAAGAAATGGCGCTGGAAAAACTACCTTTGTTCGTATTTGTTCTACTCAATTATTGCCATCATCTGGCAAAATATTGGTGTTTGGTGATGATGTTGTGTCCTCACCAGAGAAAATACGTAAAATAATTTCAATTGTTCCACAGGAAGGGAGGCCATTACGTGCATTAACACCCTGGGATCACATCTATAATTGGTTAAAGATAAGAGGGGAAAGCAATAGTTCTGCAACGAGAAAAACATCTGACATCTTAAACCGATTAGACCTATACTCTGCAAAAGATATCCCTGTTTTGAATCTGTCGGGTGGCATGAAACAGAAAATTTTAGTTGGCATGGCTATGGCAACAGAGTCCCGTTTATTATTTCTAGATGAACCTACAATTGGTTTAGATCCGGTTTCTAGACGGCAGGTTTGGTCTATTATTAAAGATTGGAAAAATAAGGACAGAACCATAGTTTTGACCACTCACTATATGGATGAAGCAGAATTATTATCTGATTCTATTTTTATTTTAGATAAGGGTAAAGTTATATCAAAAGGTAATATGACTGATTTACGAAATACATTAAATTATCAAATACGGGTGGATATCCATGAGTCAAGCAAATACAATAACACTGGTATCAAAGACCTTTTTTCTTCTTTTGGGAAAATAATTAATATAAGTTCAGACTCCATTCGGTTATTTACATTCGAAACTAATTTACAGGAAATATCCAAATTGGCAATGAACACTAATTTATCATTTGCTGTATCTCCAATAACTTTGGATGATATATTTGTAAACCTGTTGGGTGGAAAATAAACTTTAATTTATGTCTATAATTTTTTAATTCCTGAAAACCTATTATTTTATAATATCCCATAACTAAATTAAGTTTTGACTTATGAATAGTTATTTGTATGGCTATGGCAACAGAGTCACCTTATTACATGATTAGGCTGTTTTATAAACCTTATTTGGTGATACAATGATTGGCTATCAAATTGTACTGTATCCTTCTTATTGTTGTCTAATATTAACTATCTTTACTGTATTGTAAAAGAACCAAATTTGAGATACACATGCTCTAAAGTATTGCTTTGATAAGCAATAGGTATTACCTGTAAGAATGATTTGTTTCTCTCATAATGTCACATAAATAAAGTTACATTTGACTTTTTAAAATGGTTAACTTAGGGGGTTTTATTGATATATATATGTGGTTTTCTGAAAATTCTTTTATGCGGGAGTTGCCAAGCCTGGTCAAAGGCGTGAGATATAAATACATGAAGCTCAGAAACCAGGACGATTGGGATACCTCATCTCTTAGGGGTTCATGGGTTCAAATCCCATCTCCCGCATCTAAAATATCTCTTCTCATTTGCTTATAACTGCCGCAATTTTTTTTATGTTGTTTTTTAAAATTGAAAATGTGTCATCATATATATAATCCCGATATTACAACTATTAATTAGCGGGGTGGGGAAGCCAGACCTTAATAGGGGGCTAGGTTATCCCGGCGGGCTCATAACCCGCAGAGCGGTTTCTGTGCTTTGATAAAACGGCCAGCCGTAAGTTCAAATCAACTCCCCGCTATTTTTTTGAGGCCCATTGCGTAATATTTAACAAGTATAAAATCTGTTTTTCATCATATTTTTTCTCTTTATTATATCTAAAATGCGGTTTTGTGAGGTGTCTGTGGGCTATGGGATCAGGAACATATAAACCACCACAAATCAATCCTCTGTCTTTTTTTATTACTGTTTTAGGCTCATTGTTTTTTTTGGTTTTGCATAATGGGCATTGGAACCCTTTGTTTCTTCCTTCCGATTTCATATTCTTGTTGCATTTTTCGCATATGGGGTTTTTAAAATATGTTATTTCTTTTAACTCTTTTATAATTAGATACTCTAGATTTAGGGTTCTTTTATTCGATTTAATATGTGCTCCATATCCTATTTCAATTTTATCATCTATTTCTAATGAGGCCGCGATTTTGGTTAACCGTGTGGGTTCATAAACTGCAACAGGTAAGATATCGTTGAAATTATCCTTTACGTAAAAAATTACATGCCCACCATTGATGACATTAGGTTTTGTAATTAATTGGCAATTGATATGACCTGATGTAAAAGGCAGTATCCTTGATAGTCTTCTTTCTTTAGTTAAATGCAAATTTGTTCCCTGATTTGATCTAAATGCCATGTATCCATCCAAATCCTCGTCTATTTGCAGATTCTCCATGAATTTTGTAGTGGTTAATGGATCTTCTCCGCGGATTCCACAAAAAACTGGATCTGGGCCATGCGGAGCAATTAAAACTCTTTTTTTTCTATGATCAAAATTATTAAATGTGTTTGGAAATGATTCGTCGCTTATTTTTTTAACCTTGGATTTATCTATTTTTCTTATTGTCCCAATATTCTCTTTTTTTCTGTATGCAATTGTCTCATAAGTATGATCGGTATCAAGACAGCAACCAATTGCTGCTAATGCTCCTACCAATCCATGCCCTTTTCCAAAAAGGTGATATTGTATGCTATTTTTTTTTGCAGTTTTTTCAGCCAGCTGTTTGCTTAATACAGTATCCATTGCATTATTACTTAAAGAGATTATATCGTTGGCAATGCTGTTTTCTTCATAAAAAGCTAAACCCGGATTTGCACCGTTTCCTATATCCGAGTAATTTTCTATAAAACATTTTGCCTCTTCTTTAATTTCATCATATCTTTTACCTTTTATTCTTAAACAAACTGCCCCATTTCCTCTAGTTTTAAGAGGAATGTTGGGATTCAATCGAATTAACAAAGGAAAGTCAATGAAATTTACTTTAAATTTTTTTAGTAGAGTATTTGTAAGTAGGTATGCCAAATGAGTGGTACACCTTCCGTTAGTTGAATCGGTGTCATCGAATCCTATATGAAGAATTTTATTTTCCTCCTCTATGTTGCTCTCATGATTATTCATATTGGGTGACTATTTTATACTGGTTATTGATAGTAATAGTGTTTATCTCAAACTAATTATTAAGAATTATTATTGCAAATAACCCAAAAATTTATATCGTCGTATCATAATGTTTGTAGATGCTTAAAACCATTAATGAAATAGATTTTGAAAAACGAAATGGTCTGATACCAGTGGTAGTCCAAGATATTAGTACAAAAGATGTTTTGATGGTGGGATACATCAATAGATATGCACTATCCAAAACAATAGATACCGGAAATGCATGGTTTTGGAGCACTTCTCACAACAAACTGTGGATGAAAGGTGAAGAGTCTGGCCACATCCAGCCTGTAAAAAAAATATTGGTAGATTGTGATTCAGATGCTTTGGTATACTTGGTAGATTCTACTAAATCTATATGTCATACTGGCAATAAAACATGCTTTCACAATGAGTTACAATAGTCTTTTTGCTAAAAGTTAAGTAATACTTAATATTGTTTAGAGCAATTTATCTATTATATTATTTATAACTACTTGGAAACAATGGGAATTATAAAAGCGTTAAAGTGTAGAGAATGTAACAAAGAATATTCCCCAACGTTCGTATATATATGTGAAGAATGTTTTGGGCCTTTGGATGTAATATATAAACTCGCCAATAATATAACAAAACAGACTTTTGAGAACAGATCTGATTTAACTTATTGGAGATATTTTGAAATTCTTCCTGTAGAACATAAGAAAAATATCGTCAGCCTAAATGGCTCTATTACTCCATTACAAAAGGCAGATAATTTAGGCAATAGATTAGGGGGATTAAAAAATTTATATATTAAAAATGACTCTGTAAACCCAACTTTTTCTTTTAAGGACCGACCTGCAGGAGTTGCAGTATCAAAAGCTAAAGAAATGAATTTACCTGCTGTTGGCTGTGCATCAACCGGTAATCTTGCCTCTGCAACTGCAGCACATGCAAGTAGGGCGCAATTACCCTGTTATGTGTTTGCTCCTTTTGACTTGGAACATGTGAAAATAGCTCAAGCTTTATCATATGGTGCAAAATTTATAGCAGTTGAGGGCACATATGATGATGCTAATCGGCTAGCCTCTGTAATAGGTGATTCTAATGGCTATGGTATAGTGAATATAAACATGAGACCTTATTATGTAGAGGGTTCTAAGACTTTAGCTTTTGAAGTGTTGGAACAGCTAAACTGGACGGTTCCTGATGTGTTGGTTATTCCGGTCGGCAGTGGGGCTATGCTAAACTCTATTTGTAAAGGATTTGAAGAAATGATGGACTTGGGAATAATTTCTGATATTTCTAATTTAAGAATAATTGCTGCCCAACCTCATGGATGTGCGCCAATTGTTGATGCTTATAAAAATAAGTCAAATGAAGTTATTCCAGTAGAAAGGCCTGAGACCATCGCAAAGAGTCTTGCAATAGGTGATCCTGGTGATGGATCCTATGTGTTAAAACGTCTTAGACAATTTAATGGGATTGGAGAGGATGTTTCGAACAATGAAATAAAACATGCTATTCTTTTGCTTGCAAAAACCGAAGGCATTTTTACCGAGCCTGCTGGTGGTGTGTCTGTAGGTGTATTAAAAAAACTTATTGAAGACAATAAAATCGATAGAGATGAAAAAATCGTTTGTTATGTTACTGGCAACGGACTTAAGACTACCGAGTCTATTCTTGATCTTCTGCCTACTCTCAATCCGGTTAAACCTAACATACAATTAGTTTCTGCAATGATACAATGAACAAACGGATATAAATCTAAAAATGGTGTTGTGATTTATAAATTGGCTACAGTAGAATTCGTAATTCCATCTGTTTTAAACAAAGGCTCTGGGGAAAAAAAACTATCCATTGATGCATCAACTTTAGATGAAGCATTTAATATTGCCTCTAATGTGTTAGGTGATGATTTTAAACGCAGAGTTATAGACCTTAATGGCAAACCAAGGGCATTAATCAATATTTATATCAATGGAAAGAATATTCGATTTAACAACACGGGAATGAATTCGGCCCTAAATGATGGTGATTCAGTTTATATATTGCCTGCTGTTGCCGGCGGTGCAGAAATGTCTAGCAAAGATATGATGCGCTATTCAAGACAAATCATGCTTGAAGAAATTGGTTATGTTGGGATGGAGAAACTCAAAGATGCAAAAATATGCGTTGTGGGTGCTGGCGGAATTGGAAATCCGGTAGTTACACAACTAGTTGGAATGGGTATAGGAAAAATCAGGTTAGTTGATAGAGACGTAGTGGAAATTTCTAACTTACATAGACAACATTTGTACACTGATTTGGATGTTGGTAAAGTTAAAGTTGAAGCAGCGCTAGAACGTTTACAAAAAATGAATCCTGGTGTAGATATAGAAGCCATCCCCATTTCGGTTACTCCTTTTACAGCTGAGGATATAATTCGAGGTTGCAATATTGTTATTGATGCTTTAGATAGTATTGATGCAAGATATGCTTTAAATGATGCTTGTTTAAAACTCGGAATACCTTTTATTTACGGGGGTGCTATTGGAATGGTTGGTTCTGTATGTACTATTTTGCCTTATAAAAGTGCTTGTCTTAGGTGTATTTTTCCTGAATTATCCGAAGAAGAGATGCCTACATGCAGTACCGAGGGAGTACATCCATCCATCCTCTATCTTGTGGCTGGAGCTCAAGTTTCTGAAGCCATAAAAATTGTTGTAGGTCAGCAGCCATCATTAGTAAATAAATTACTCTATATAGATCTCAATGATCTGGTTTTTGATAAAATTCAGATGTATAGACACGATGAATGTTCTTCATGCGGAAGAAATGTAATTAAAAAGCCTATTCAAGCTCCGTCATTAATGGTGGAGGAGCTATGTGGCCGAGACAGAGGAAAAAGAACTTATACTGTCACCCCTGCGCAAATCAAAAACGATGTCAATCTATTAAGCATTTTAAAAAATGCTGAATCTCAAGGTTATGCAATAACATCTAGAGGCAATTTGGGCATAACCTTCTCAAACCAAAACAAATTACTCATAAGCTTTCTTACAAGTGGTGCTGCAACAATAGTAGGTGCAAAAGATAAAGATGAAGCCCTGTATATATATAAAAGTTTTACAAATGGGTTAAAAATAGAAACTTAGTATTTTTTCAATTTTTAATAACTTTTATAGATCACTTTTAATAATTAGAGTTTTTATTTCAAAATATAAGACATGTCAATGGAACTCCAATCTTTTCCCATCCTTATGCGCAATAAAGATGTTGCAAATAATAGTAAAATGTATTTAGAACAAGATTATGTAACGTCTAAACAACTAGCTGAGGAAGATAAAAAACTAGGTGAAGATAAACTAAAGAAAGACGATGAAGAAGAAGAAGAACTAGAGGAAGACGATGAAGAAGAAGAAGAACTAGAGGAAGAAGAAGAAGAAGAACTAGAGGAAGACGATGAAGAAGAAGAAGAAGAACTAGAGGAAGAAGAAGAAATAGTTTCTAAACCACATAAAAAAAACCCAGCAAGAAAAAATCCTAATGTCAAAGATGTTGACCTAACTAATATTAACAAATCACTTGAAAAATCTTTTAGAGAGGTTCAGAAAATTCAACAGACTGTTCAAACTCTGCAGAGAAGCCTTAAAAATGTAGAAAAACAATCTATGTTGACTAAGCAAATTCAAGCTGAAATCAAAGAAGTTAACAAAAAATTAATGAAAATTGAAAAAAACACTATACCTAAACCCCAACCAAAAAACACAATTTCAAAAACTGGCAACGCCAAGAAAAAAACTGACAACGCCAAGAAAAAAAGCAGATAGGTTAATCAATTTCTTCTCTACCATTTTCTACCATTTTCTTCTCTAATGTTATAATATACGTATTGTTGAACGTAACCTGAATATCTGCCATAATGGTCTCGAATTTCTTTAGATATTTTTTTATATTGATTAGATGTTATCTTGGAATTCATTTTTACTTCGGTTTTTGTAATCTGTTTTAAGTTTTGACACAAAAATTTTATAATCCAAATATCTATAGGAAATGCTTCTAATTTATCCAATGAAAATAAAAGTATGCAGTCTGCAATTTTTTCGCCAACTCCATCTAATTTTAATAATTCCTCTTTCGCATAATAATAGCCAGTTTTTTTTAAAAATTCTATACTTAGTTGATTGTCTGAAATGTATTTTGCTGTATTTGAAACAAATCTGGCCCTATATCCGAGACCGCAAGATAAAAGATCTTGAATTGAAGCGTTATAGAGTGATGTTAAACTTGGAAAAGTGTAAAAATCCATATCATCAAAAACTATTTTTCTTCCAAATTTCCTTGATAGGTTCCTTAAAATAAAACGAATTCTGGGTATATTGTTATTGCTTGAACATAAAAAAGAAAATATGCATTGAATTGGTTTTTGTCTTAGTATCCGTAGCCCCGGATATTTTTGGACCAACTTTCTGATTTTTTCATTTTTAGATATCTCATGAATTATCTCATAATAATTGTCATCTTGTCTAAAAATATGCTTCTGCCAATCATTGTATTCTGGATATGAGCCATATTCATAAGTTGTCTCACCATTGTTTTCATTTGTTTTTTCAGTGATTTTTAATATGGTTTCTCCATAAATCCCATACCATGATTTTTTCATCTTTTCCCATAAAAAATATTGACCACTGTTTAAACTTAAATCAATATTAATATCCTGTATGCTATCCAATCAAATACTAAAATTGTTGACTATTATTTTTATCTATTAGTTATTACGAATCAATTAGACAGTTGTGACTTCGGCGGTGTCAGGAGCATGAGCTTTGAATCCGTATTTTTCGTTAATTTCTTCTGCAAATTTAGTACATGCAATATTATCTCCATGCACAGTTAAAACACTTGGATTTCCCTTTACCTTATCTAATATCTCAAACAATTCTTTTCTACTATTGTGTCCTGAAAACTCGAATCTATTTATTTCTGCTAAACATTTTATCGTATTTCCTCCGAAGGTAACCTGCCTTTTGTCTAGTAACAGCCTTCCCGGTGTTCCCTCGCCTTGAAATGAGACCAATGCAATGCTATTGAGTTCATTTTTGGATAATTCCTGTAAATAAAATACTCCGGAACCACCAACTAACATGCCTGCTGGTGAAATTATGACTCCAGGCTCTTTAATTACCCTTTTTCGTCTATCCCAGCTTGTAATGCTTTGTACCTCCTCAATCGATCTCTTAAAGACTTCAGGATCTCTTAAAAACTTGGGATGTTTGAGCATAATTTGATTTGCCTTTAAAGCCATTCCATCCATCGCAATTTTGTATGGAAAATCATATGCCTTAAGTACACATGCAATCTCTTGGGCCCTTTCTACTGAAAAAGCGGGTATAAATAATATTCCTTTTCTTTCAACAACTTCCAGAGCATGTTTTACTAATTCTTTTTCGGATTGGTCTCTTGGAACTTGCTCCGCCTGAGAGTATGTGCTCTCAATTATTAGCAAATCAATTTCCCCAACATCCAAATCAGCTGGCCGCAAAACTTTTGATCCTCTTGTGTTGATATCCCCTGTATAGAAGATTCTTTTTCCCTCTGCTTCTACAATAACTGTTGAACCTCCAAGTACATGCCCTGATTCAAATAATGTGATGTTTACATCCCTTATACCAAATTTTGATCTGTAATCCAAATTTATTGAGTGATTTAGCATGTTCATTAAATCTGGGTATTCAAAGGGAAGATAAAACCCTGAAATCTTTATCATGTCTTGAATTAATAACTGCGATAATTCAAAAGTTGGTAACGTAGCTAAGGCTTTAACTTTAGAGTCTGTATTTAAAAAAAGAAAGGGAACAAACCCTGAATGATCTAAATGCGCATGAGTAATCACAACCGCATCAATTTCCTTTGGTTTTACATGAATGGGAAAAACTGGCTCCCTTTTCAACAGAACTCCGTAATCAAGCAAAATATTGGTATTATTTGAATTAATTAAAAAAGCAGATCTGCCCACTTCTTTTGCAGCCCCTAATGTTGTTACTTTCAATGAAAATTTATTAAATATTTATTATATTAAGTCTTTGTGTCAAAATCAAAAACAGGATCCCATAATTTGTATTTTGTGAACGGATTCTTAAGCCTTTCAAAATATTTGTAACCGGCATTGTCCAATACAGTTTCAAACTCATATTTTTCATATCTTTTTTCTAATTCTTCTGCTAGACACAATTTTAAAGCATTCTTTATTCTCTTTTTTAATTCTGGTCTACAGTACACATACCATAGGTTATGGGCACCTCTTAGATCTGCAAGTTTTTGAATTAGTTCATTTGGTATTTTGGAATAATATCTATTTGTTATTTCAATATTGATATCTTCCCATGAAGGGGTAACCCAGCTTGCTATCTTGTCAAAACCATGACCGTCAAACTCTGCAGCAAGACTTAATCCTTGATCTAAAGTTGTAATTATGCATTTTGCAGATTCAGATATTTGGTCTCTGTAGTCAACCCCCGGTTCCATCCATCCAACGAATATTATGTCATATTTTTTGTCAATGCCGTTATATGCATCAGCAATTTTTATATATTCAGGCTTAGCTTTTCCTATACTGTAAAATATTTCTGCACTTTTCTCAATACCTTCTGCGTTAGGTATGTATTCCCTAATTTTTTCTAAAAAGTCACCATAACCGCATCCGACATCTAAATATGTTGGGTTTTCTGATATTGTTTTGGCTATTGCGAATATTCTTATGACGTCAATTTTTCTGTAGGTAAAATATGAACCGCAAAGAAACGGAAAAATAAATCTTTCATGATTTGGTGAAATAGTGTATTCTCTAAATTTATTTAGAGCATCCAACGCTTTATTGATATCATTAATTTGTGGTGGCATTTTTAGTCTTCAATTTTTATTTTCCATAAATAAAGATCCGGATTTAGTGGAAGGGATTCATTAAGAGCAAAACCACATTCGTCTAAAATTTCTTCATGTTTGTATTTTTCTTTGATGTTTTTACTTTTCAATTCTTCTAGAGCTATTTTTAGCATGTTTTTTAATTCTGGTCTACAGTACACATACCATAGGTTATGGGCACCTCTTAGACGTCTCAACTCCTGAATTTTTTCAGCTTTTATGTTGTTTGTATAGTATTTATTCATTAACTCTGTATTTACGTCAATCCATGAAGGTGTAACCCAGCTTGCTATCTTGTCAAAACCATGACCGTCAAACTCACAACCTCCATTTATTCCACATTGTCCGCCTTTATCAAAAGTTGTAATTATGCATTTTGCAGATTCAGATATTTGGTCTCTGTAGTCAACCCCCGGTTCCATCCATCCAACGAATATTATGTCATATTTTTTGTCAATGCCGTTATATGCATCAGCAATTTTTATATATTCAGGCTTAGCTTTTCCTATACTGTAAAATATTTCTGCACTTTTCTCAATACCTTCTGCGTTAGGTATGTATTCCCTAATTTTTTCTAAAAAGTCACCATAACCGCATCCGACATCTAAATATGTTGGGTTTTCTGATATTGTTTTGGCTATTGCGAATATTCTTATGACGTCAATTTTTCTGTAGGTAAAATATGAACCGCAAAGAAACGGAAAAATAAATCTTTCATGATTTGTACTGTTATTTAGGCGAAATTTGTTTAATTCTTTTTGGGCATTAATAACGTCTAAAATGGAAAAAGTCATAATATAAAATTTTTGTAGCAAGCATTTGGTATATGTATTTTTATTTCACTTTTGTAATTATGTACTTTAATAAATAATTAAGATATTAATATAGTTTTTTTTATTAACCTTCAAAATATTTATAAAGTAACTTAGCGCTGATTTTTCAATGGTAAGAACATTCGAGGAATGGTGGGCAACCGTACCACAAGAATTAAAGACAAAGGCTCGTAAAGGTGACGAGGATAATAAGGTTATATTGAATCAAGTAAATTATGTGTTGCTTCATCTTCACTTGCAGGGAAAACATGATACAAAGCCATCGCATGATGAGCTAAAAGATTGGCTTCATAGCGGTCAAGTAGATACAATGCGTGCTAAAAAATAGAGCACCTCCCTATTTTATTTCTTTATATAACGCTGTTTTGATATTGACATATAGTTTAAATAGTTTTATGGTTACAAAACGATTAGTGAATTATTAGATGCCAATTGCTATACTTCCAGATGTTGATGAACAAAGATGCATTGGGTGTGCACTTTGTGTAGAAATTTGTACCGCATTAGGTCCCGATGTACTTCGAGTTAAACCAGTTGAAGGTTGGAAACGAGGCAAAGCATTTGTCTTTTATCCAGAAAGATGCATATCTGATGGTGCATGTGTAGGTGTTTGTCCAACTCATGCTATTTTCTGGATGAGACCTTTAGAATATACCTCAGGCCAACCAGTTCCTTTACATAAAAACGGTGTTTTTGATAAAGGCTGGGAAGAGGGCTAATTCAATATCACCCAAATATTTTTTATGTTTTAGTTTTTTAAATTAACAATGCTTATATAATTAGAAACTCAAAAATTTTGTATGCTATTGCCTTCTGAAATTGAATCCAAGTCTTTGATTCCCGCTATTCGCGCTATTTTATCCAAAAAATTAATTCAAGATTATAGCCTTAAAGAAGAAACTGTCGCTAAACTTTTAGGTATTACTCAAGCTGCTGTTAGTAATTATATACGAGGAACAAGAGGCGATTTGTCTTTAGTAACAAAATTAGAAAACAATTTTGAAGTGATGAAAATGATAAGTGATATAACTAAAGATCTTTCTATGAATAAAGCATATGCACCAAGTACTATGACTAAATTCATTCAATTGTGTAATTATATGCGCTATACTTTTATTATTTGTGATGTGCATCACAGTATAGAATCAAATATCGATAAAAGTATCTGTGAACAATGCGAAGTTATATTGACAGGTTCACGTTTCTCCTGATCTGTATTTTTATTATTTGTCTCCAATTAAAATAAATTAATGAATTTATTATACTGACTTTGTGAAGGTTTCTATTTCGGGAATTAGGGGAATATTCGGGGACGATCTCAGCCTTCAGGAGATAAGTAGATTCTCAAGACTTTTTAGTTCATATATTCATGATAATTTCGATCAATTATCTTGTGTTATTGCTAGAGACAGTAGACACTCAGGAAAAATTATCTGTGATAGTGTGATTGGTTGTCTTTTGGAGCAGGGAATAGACGTTTATGATTTGGGTATAGCGCCCACTCCTGTATTATTCCGAGAATCCAGGAAATATAGTGGTTCAATAATGATTACCGCATCTCATAATCCAATGGAATGGAATGGTTTAAAACTATTAGTTAATGGGAGAGGGTTATTCGAAGACGAATTAAATCTTATGTTAAAAAATACCATCCATGGGTATTCCGGTACTGGCGAATATCATAAAATTCATTCAACCTATTTGGCCGATATAACGCATTATGTTCCAATTTCTAACGATGTCAAATCAGATTTTAGGGTTGGTTTTGATTTCGGAGGGGGTGCTGCCTGTAATTATGTCAATAGGTTGTTCCAACTATACAAAATAAAATACTTGAGCATAAATGATCAGTTTGGTTTTTCTTCAAGAGGCCCAGACCCAACTTCCAACAATTTAGATGAGTTGAGGGAGTTAGTTAAATTAAATAAATTAAATCTTGGATTTGCGTTTGATATGGATGGTGATAGGCTTGTAATTGTTAATAATAAGGCCGAACGGCTTAGTCCTGACTTGACTCTTTTACTGTGTGTCTCAGGTGCAATTTACAATAAAACTAAAAAATTTGTCATCAGTTTAGATTCAAGTATTTCTATTGAGAAATACATTAAAGAACATGGCGGAGAAGTATTTTATTCTAAGGTTGGCGAATCTAATGTCATAAAAAAAATATCTGAAGTTAATGGTGATACTGGGGGTGAAGGAAGTAGTGGTGGTTTTATTATGCCAAACTTTACATCTTGCAGGGATGGACTTTTAGCTAGTATAATAGTTTCTTCATTAAACCAAAAAGTAATTGATGAGTGTTTAGATTTAGCCTCACATTATGTGCAGATTAGAACAAAACTTCCAATTAAACCTGAAATCATTTTAAACGATCTGCTTGAAAAAATATCTAAAGCCCTAAAACCTCATTCAAGCTCAATGTTAAGTGATGATGGCCATAAATTTATTCTTGATGATGATTCATGGGTTCTTGTTAGGGCTTCGAATACAGAACATGTGCTAAGAATATCTTTAGAATCGGAAAAAAATCGTGCCAACTCACTATATAAATTAATCTATAATAAAATATACGAAATCTATGAAAGGATTTGATGAAAAACAGATACTGGGTTTAATTATGTCCAAAATGGGCAATACTAATCTAGAGCCTTTATTTGGTAAAGACGATATTTCCATAGTTTCATTAGAAAAGATAATCAAAAAGCCAAATAAAGATTATTCTTTAGCTGCTACATGTGATATGTTAGTGGAACACACAGATGTTCCTCCTAAAATGACATTCAAACAAATAGCCAGAAAATCCCTAGTTTCTTGCTTGAGTGATTTGAGTACAAAAGGAATAAGGCCTGTAGTTGCATTAGTTTCTTTAGGAATACCCTTATCTTTAAATAAGAGGAATGTACGCGACATAATTAAAGGGTTTTCAGTAACATCAAAGGAATTTGGCTTTTTTATAATTGGTGGGGATATTAACCAATCCAAAGAGTTAATTATAGATTGTTGTATGTTGGGATTATCTAACAATAATTTGAATGTTCCTAGAAGAAATGGTGCTATTATTGATGATTATGTGATAGTTTCAGGCCCATTTGGATATAGTTCTTCTGGCCTAAAGATTTTATTGAACGATTCTAAAAGCCCTAACAATTTGTTCAAAAAGAAGTCAATCGAATCTGTTTTAAATCCGTTCCCTCAAATAAAATTTGGATTAAAGTTATCTAAATATCTCTCTTCCTCAATAGATTCTAGTGATGGTCTTGCCAAATCGTTATATGAGTTGGCAAAAGAAAGCAAAGTCAATATGTTGATATATAAGGATAAAATACCCATTCCGCCAGAATTAAACAAATTTTCAACAATCAATAACCTATGTGTAGATGATCTTATATTCTATGGAGGAGAGGAATATCATATAATCGGAACGATTCCAAAAAAAAATATGATAAAAGTTAATCATCTGGTAAAAAAATACTGCTTGGATTTTTTTATCATTGGGAGAGTTGTTCATGGAGTGGGCAACAAAGTTTTTGTGGTCTACCCCAATGAACAAAAGAGGTTATTGAAAAACAAAGGTTTTACTCATTTAACTTAACAAGGTTTTTAAATGTGTTGAACAAATTTTTTTATATTAATGTCTCAAGAAGAAATTACACAATATAAGTGGGGAGTTGCCCATATTTTCAGTAGTTACAATAATACTTTAGTTCATATAACTGATATAAGTGGTGCGGAAACCATATCCATTAGCTCTGGTGGGCGACATGTAACAGCAGATCGTTACGAATCTTCACCTTACGCAGCTATGAAATCTGCTGTTTCTGCTGCAGATGCTGCTAAAACCAAAGGCATCAATGCTCTGCATATAAGGGTTAGAGCTGTAGGTGGAGTAGGTGCTAGAATCCCAGGCCCTGGAGCTCAAGCTGCAATTAGAGCTTTAGCAAGAGCAGGATTCAGAATAGGAAGAATAGATGATGTTACACCTGTACCACACGATACAACGAGAAAACCTGGTGGACGTAGAGGAAGAAGAGTATAGTTTTATTATTTCCAACATTATTCATTTATTTTTATCTAATCTTTATTCATCAGGATGGGATCGGCCGGATTTGAACCGACGACCTCCAGCGCCCAAGGCTGGCATCCTACCATGCTAGACAACGATCCCTTCTTTATAATCTGAAATTTCAGTCTAATTTTAATCTTATTTTCAAATAACTTAAGTTGCAGAAAACAACTTTCAATATTATATTATATTATATTATATTATCTGATATCGGTAATATCCTTAGTTAATGATGTTGGAAAATTACATGCTTGCAGGTAAAATTGCCTCAACAGTCAGAGAAAACACCCGCAAAAAAAACCATGTTGATAGAACTCTGCTTGAGATTTGCGAATCTATAGAAAATGAAATTACTTTACTTGGAGGAAAACCTGCATTCCCTGTAAATGTAAGCTTAAATGAGATCGCCGCACATTATACTGCTGAACCCCAAGACCCAATTGTAGTCAAAGATACCGATGTAATCAAAATCGATTTGGGTGTACACATTAATGGATATATTGCCGATACCGCAGTCACTATTTCGTATGATTCAAAATATGATCATCTAGTGGATGTTGCTGAATTATCATTGTCTGAAGCCATTAAAATTTCAAAAATTAATACAAAATCTGGGGACATAGGAAAAACAATTGAAAATACTATATTACATAATGGTTTGAAGCCTATCCAAAATTTAAGCGGTCATTCATTAGACCAATATACTGTACATTCGGGAAAATCAATTCCAAATATTAGGACAATAGGATCTTCATTTTCTTTGGCTAATAATCAAGCGTATGCTATTGAACCTTTTGTTACAACTAGGGATGGCTTAGGAATTGTCTATGAAGGAAAAATTCAAAATATCTTCTCCATTGTCTCTAGAAAACCAGCTAAAGATAGAGATTTGGATGATTTTATTACCTATCTGTGGAATAGATTTAAAACATTGCCTTTTGCTATAAGATGGCTAATTAAAGACTATGATGAAACTTTGCTAAATAATATGATAAATTTTTTAATGAAAAAGAAAAATATCAGATCATATCCAGTTCTTGTAGAAGGTAACAACAAAATTGTATCCCAAGCAGAACACACTTTTCTTATTTCAGAGGATCAAAACTATATCATTACAAAGTAGACATTATGCGCAAATTAACCTCAAACAACTATTGAAAAAAAATCTATTACCAGTGTTTTGGTGCAATTGATGAATCTATTTATGCCTTCCCCTATCATTGGAAGGAAATTGCAATAATCTAATGACACAATAATTTTAATATAAAACATCTTTTACAATGCTCTTAAAAAAAGTCAACAAGTTGTTGGGTTGAGAATTAGTTGTTGTTTCTTTTGAAATTGAAATAACAAGCGTGGCATCTGTCCTTTCCATAAATTACACCTGTATTGCCACATTCAGAACATTGTTTTTCGTTATCAACAGTTGAATCTAAGGATTTTACTTTTTGGATACAGGTGCCGCAAAGAGGGGCATCAAGATTGTGGGAGGAGATGAATGCATCGCCACATTGTGTACATCTAAAGCTATACATTTTACCCTTTGGTTTCCACTTTTTAAATGGGTTGATCATAAACACAGACTATATTTATATTGACACACATTTTAATTTAATGAAGACAAAAAAAAATTGAATAATCGCATATAATTCCATCACCATTAAAATCTTTGATTTAATGTTTTCAATTTCCCGAATCTAATTGAAAATATTCCAAATGATATCAATAACAATGAAATAAATAGAAACAGAGGATTAATTATCTGCCTTATATGTCCTGGCGCAGTAGAAATATAAACACAACTTTTTTCACATGTTTTTATTACGGGAAATATTAATAAAATCAAACCAAACAAAATCAACATAATTACTCCTATGGTGGAAATTACTGCTCCGCTTTTTACCATGTAATCATAATATTTCAAATGGGAATTCATTGAGATAACCACTATTCCAATACTATTGATATCAAAGTTTTGCTAGGTCAATAGTAACATAGCGATATTCATCATTTCTCGAAACCCTATTGAACTGTCGATTAAAATATAAAAACGGTACCGTGCCTCTAACATGGAGATCCCATAGTTTGTGAATACCATCAAAATATGCTTTTCTTTTCTTGTTACTTCGCCGAAGAAATTCATGTGACAAAACATGAGATATTTGAGCACAATTATTGTCTGCAAAATATTTTTCGTTTTCATCAGAAGATAAATATAATGGTTTAGGTCGATGCCATGTAACAATTCCAAAATTGTTTGAGTGATAGGCATCTATTGGGCGACAGTCTGTAAATATGGGCTTAAAGTATGGGAGATAGAAGTGGAAAATAGATCTACCTCTTTCCGAATGGTCTTTTAAGAGATAAGCTATCGATGGCCTGTCAAAAATTCTTCCAGGTATTACAGGCAATATATCGCATTCAATTGCCACATCCACATGAAATTCATGTTTTATCCACAATTTGAAAAATCTGGTCATAGATGAAACATAAGCCCAATCCTCGTTGTAAAGCTGTTTCCAGTCCTCATTTTTTGCCACGTAAATAAAAAAAAGTCTGTTTAGCAATGAATAATATCATTAATTACATAAATAAAGTTTTTTAGATCTATCAAGATACAAACCATAAAAACGTCTAAAATATACAAAAGTTCATAATTTGGAAGCGATATATTCAATTTGATGTCATTTAGAAAATTAGGAGCTGTTATACTTTTAGTATCGGATATGAATAAATCAGTCCAGTTTTATAAGGAAATATTGAATATTCCACTAAAGAAAAAGTCTGATGAATGGACCGAATTCTTTAATAAAGAAACAGTATTAGCTTTGCATCCAGCAAAAAATAAAGAAAAAGTCAAATCATGTCAGCATATTTTAGTTGGGTTTTCAGCTAGTGATTTTGATCAAACTATGAGAAATTTGCAGGATAAAAAAGTTATATTTTTTAAAAATCCGAGAGAAGAAGGATTTGGAAAACATGCAATCATAGAAGATCCAGATGGCCATTTGATATCTATTGTCAAATTAAAAGAAAACCCACTAGAAGGGGACGGATTCGACTTTTTAGGTCTTGTAGGGGCAGAATAACAATAATTGATTTTAATTGCTTATACCATCTTTTCCCAAACGATGTTCAATAACATCCAGAAAAGCTGTTATTTTATCAATTGACAATTTTTATAATTTATTTACAACAACAGATGAAACATTTTGTCATGTTTTGAATTTATGACTATGTCCTTACTTTAATGGAGAACCAAAAATTTATCATTAAATAAGCAATACTGAATATGAAATACATTTAAAGCCAATGTTCCTAAAAAATAACGACTAGTATCGGTAGGCAAATTTGCGATTAATATAATTTAAATTAAATTATTGCAGGAGTATGTCTGTCTGTCCCTTATAACTGATTTTCTACATATTATCTGGCATTAAGGCTATTTTGCTTTAGTAAAACTTTATTGTTTAAGTTGTATTTCTTGGAATTTACAACCTTACAATTCCTTTGGTTAAAAAAAATCGGATGGGGCCGAAGGGATTTGTTCTAATATGTTTGCAAAGACATATTATTTGAACCCCTGATCCACGGGTTTCTTCTATAATTGCCCATTATATGATCTGGAGCCCGTTGCGATTCCAGGCTTCGCTACGACCCCACCTTCAATATTGTTTTTTTGAATGTAAGTATAAATTTTTCTAATTCCCTGTTATTTCTTTTTTTAAATTTTTATATCCTATAATTTTCCAAAAAAGATATATGGTTTACAATCAATATTATAATAACATTGGTACATTCTGTTGATTCTGATATTCTTTCATCCTCAAAAAAAAAACATTTGAACCCAGATGAAAATTGGGGATTGGTAGAAGAATCGGAATATTTTGCTAATAAAGTAAAACTTTATCGCCAAGATAAATTAAATGCTGATGAATTTAGGCGCTTTAGACTTCAAAACGGTGCCTATGGTTCTAGATTGAATAGTGAATTTAGTATGATACGAATAAAGGTTCCTGGGGGTGATATCAGTCCAGAACAAATGGAAAAAATCGCCAATTTGTCTGAAACGTTTTCTATAGGTTCAGCCCATGTATCCACCAGGCAAAATATACAATTACACTGGGTGCAACTGGAAGATGTTAGTGAAGTAGTCAGAGGCCTGGCTGAAGGGGGTTTAACTTCAAGGGAAGCCTGTGGGAATACTATTAGGAATGTTATGTGTAGCCATTTTGCAGGAGTATGCACTAACGAACCTTTTGATGCTACTATGCATGCAAAGGCCGTTGCAAAATTCTTTTTAAGAAATCCTTTATGTCAAAATTTGCCAAGAAAATTTAAATTTAATTTTGCATGCTGCTCCGAGCATGGTTTTGTAAGAATTGCAGACGTAGGTCTGGTTCCTGCTATTCGTGATGGAATCCGTGGCTTTAGGATATACCTTGGAGGGGGACTAGGAGCCGCGTCATTCATAGGGCATCTCTTAGAAGAGTTTACACCTGAATCTAGACTCTTATCCACTTCAATATCTACTATTAGAGTCTATGATAGATTGGGCAATCGCGAAAACCTTGCAAGAAATAGGATGCGTTATTTAGTTAATGAACTGGGGTGGGAAAAATTCCAAACGTTGTTGTTAAAAGAACGTGTAATAGTAGAAGCAACAATGTCGATACCTACAAAAAATGCCTTTGATAGGGCTTTAAGTATTAATACCAATGCAAATTCTCTTTCAACCATCTCTAACAAGAGAAAGCTACCATTGATAAATTCTGATATTGCACAAACCCCATATAGTAGGTGGCTAAATACTAATGTGATTGCCCAGAAACAACCAGGATATTATGGCATTTACATAACATTGGGCGCTGGTGATATTACGTCAAATCAGCTTCGTGTATTAGCGGAATGTGTTAGAGAGTTTTCTTTAGAGCAAAAGGCCAGAACTACTCCGCAACAAAACTTTTTCATCAGATATATTAAATCCGAATCAATACCCAAAGTTTTCACTAAATTGTCTAGTATTGGTCTCGGTAATCCTGGTGCTAATACCCTTGTTTCTGCAGTAGGTTGTTCTGGAACGACATCTTGCAATCTTGCTATAACTAATTCCCACAGACTTGCTAAGGAGATTCAAAGCAAATTCCTGGAATTAAATTTTGACATGGATCCTGCTTTCCGTACCTCTACAATAAAAATTAGTGGATGCCCTAATTCTTGTGGTCAACATGAAGTAGCAACCATTGGATTTTATGGTGGAGCCAGTAGAATTGCAAATTCAATGGCTCCTATATACACAATGCTTTTTGCGGGTAGCACAGGTGAAACTGGTGAATTAGGAAAGACTATCATGCGTGTCCCAGCCAAGCGAGTTATTGACGTAGTTCTTAAAATAATCGAATGCTTTAAAGAAGAAAAAGATGGCAATGAGAATTTACATGATTGGATACACAAAGTTACTGCAGGTCATGGCAATGATAAAATAAAGACTTTGGATGATCTTAAAAAAATCCTTGTTCCTATTACCGAGTTGCCTTCTTTTGCAGAAAACCCTGATTCGTATAAAGATTATGGCGCCGATTCAAACTTTGTCGCAAAAACTGCAAGGGGAGAATGCGCTGCTTGAGTGATCTAACAAAGACAAAAAATAAAAATGGCATTAAGTATGATGTGAAGTTAAAAAAAAATACCATTAAGAAAGAAAACACAATGTCACCATCTACACTAAATTTAGTGTGTAATGTAGATACATTAAGAACTTTAATAAAAAAAAATAAAGTTAGAGTTGTAGATGTTAGGAAAAAGGATGAATACCTCAAAGGTCATATACCGACGGCTGCTTCTTTACCGTTAGCTGACTTATTATCCGATGATTCTCCAGAATCCATAATTAAGATTATGAATAATTTGGGAATAGCCGACAATACTCCGGTAGTTGTATATGACGATACTTTTGGGGCTCTAGCTTCAAGAGTTGCATGGTCTTTCAAATTTGTTGGACATAAGAATGTCTCCCTTTTAGAAGTTACTTATAGTGATTGGAAAAATATGGGCCTGGAAATAGAAAAAAAATCTAATAAATTCCCCAAATCCTCCCACTCTATCGATATTGATTATTCTATTTATGCGGATGCTGAATACGTAGAAAATGCCCGTAATGATAAAAATAAAGTCATAATTGATTCTCGTGAAAGACTGAATTTTCTAACAGAACACATTCCAAATTCAAAAAATATTCCATATACCATGATACGTTCAGAAGACTCCATTTTAAGAAATCCTTCCGAACTTAAACGATTTATGGAGAATAGGGGAATCGACTCTAATAGTGAAATTATAACTTATTGTGGAAGTGTGGGAACCTTGTCTGGATTAGTTTTTTTTGCTTTAAAAACAGCTGGAATTTCAAATGTAAAACTTTACCCCAAATCCTTTAAGGAATGGAAATCTTTGGGGAAACCTAAAATAGAATTTAAGGATGCGACATACTGGGACCTTTCAGCGGAATGATTTTTTATACCAAAACATTATTTCATTCTATCTTTCAAACCAGTTGATAATTTCCTCTATATTTTGATTCTTTATTGTTATTTTTATTGGCCCTAATGGAGATTCATCTTCGTCTTCAATTAGTGCAACGACTTTAGAAAATGCTGCTTGCTTATTCAATAAGAACCATGTTGTGCCCATGTTTTGGTTGCTAAATAAAATTTTTTTTAAAACCGATAAAGCAGACTTTGATCTTATTTGATCTTTTACTTTTTTAAATACCTCAATTTTTTCAGTAGATGTGTACAGTTTATTGTCTTTTAATATTAGGGCAGACTCTGGAAAAACATTTTTTATTGCAGAAGACACTTTTTCTATCTCTTCAGTAGGATTAATATATGCTTGAACTATTATCTCTAAATCTTTGTACTTGTGATTGTTTTCGTTTATCATAGTCATATTATACGGTAATGATTCCTTTTTCTTCAAAATCTCTAAATTCTGTAACCCATTTTGCGATAATTTTTTCAACATTGTTTCTAAATTCTGCGATGGTAAGGGCATTGTTAGATATTACTTCGTCAGCTAATGCTATTGCCTCACATATTCCTATGTCTATTTCCCTTTTATCTCTTTGCAAAAATTTTTCATAATTAGAGGGGGAATCTGATCTATCTCTTAGTTTTATGTGATTATACCTTGTATTTGATGAGGCATGTATAGCTAATAGCTTTACAAAATCCAGATCTTTTAAAATTTTAAATTCTTCGTAACTCCTAATTCCATCTATTACAACAAACTGGTTGAAATCATCACGTTTTTTTATTTTCTGCAAAATTAGTTTTGCAATTATTCCATTGCCATGTTCATATCTTAAATTCTTCATTAGCATGCCTAAATTTTCGTCGTTTAATTCCATCTTTTCTTCAAGTGCTTTTTCTCTTATAATGTCGCCCATAATAATAACTTGAAAGTTTTTTTCTTTAAGCAAATTAGCGACAGTTGATTTTCCTGCCCCTGGCATTCCAGTCAAACATATTACAAGTCGTTTTAAAATTTTAATGACCTCTATTTCATAAACTATGTGACTTAATTTATTTTTTAATGAATTACTTGATATAATACTGATATGATATTAACATCATAAAATGCGGTTATTTGTTGCAATAGATATAAATAAAGTTGGTGTTGAAAAATTACAAAATTATCTTTCAAATAAATTCAAATTTAATTCTCGCAACGTAAAGCCAATAAAAAAAGAGAATCTGCATATAACTATAAAATTTTTAGGAGAAAAAACAGATATTGAAACAAAAGATATAATGTCTGATCTAACAAGAATTCGTTTTGACTCTTTTAAAATATTGTTTGATAAAATTGGTGTTTTTCCACATATGCGATCTCCACGAATCATCTGGCTTGGTTTAGATGATCAGAGCAATAAAAAATTAAATGATGTCTACTTTCAAATAAATGATGTACTAAAAAAATATGACAACGTAAATGACAACAGTGAACGTAAGAATTCTTCTGGTAATCCAAAATTCTTTCCGCATCTTACGATTTTTCGGATTCATAACAATTATAAGATTCCTAATTTTCTTTCTTCTCCCTCAGATAGACTTATTTCAGAAGAAGAAGAAGTAAATACAATTAGTTTGAAAAAAAGCACTATTACGTCAAATGGGTCTGTATATTCTGATTTGCTTTATATTAATGCTACTAAAAGAAATGCATATTGAAATAAATGATTTAATTGATGAAATACTTGATGATTGCACACCTACCGACTCAGAAAAAATCCATTTAAATAATGTTGCAAATAAAGTAAAAGACCTTATTACAAATTTTGTTTCGGATAGAGGCAATTATGGTTTCGTAAAAGACGTGGTATTTGGTGGTTCTTTTGCCAAGGGAACCTGGCTTAAAAAGGAAACTGATATTGATATATTTGTAAAGTTTGACAGTCATTTGGATATCAAAGATTTTGAAAATTATGGAAAAGAAATAGGATTGAAATCACTAAAAGACTTTTCTCCATATCTTCGATATGCCGATCACCCATATGTTGAAGCATGTGTTGAAACCGTTAAAGTCAATGTTGTCCCTTGCTTTGATGTTTCTTTTGGAAAATGGAAAAGCGCAGCAGATCGTTCTCCATTCCATACGCTTTATGTCGTCAGTAGTCTCGATAATTATAAAAAGAACCAAGTTAGGTTGCTAAAAAAATTTTTAAGATCTTTGAATGTTTATGGCGCAGAAATATCTAGGAAGGGATTTAGTGGCTATGTCAGTGAAATTTTGATTATAAAATTTGGTTCCTTTTTATCAACATTGGATTATTTCTCCAATTTTGATGTAGATAAAAACGTAATTGACCTTGATAACAATCTTGTTGATGCTGATAATTTGAAAAAAAGATTCAATAGCTTCATAATAATATTAGATCCGGTTGATAGCAATAGAAATTTAGGCACTGCTATTTCTCCTTTATCTGCCGGAACATTTATTCAAGGCTCAAAGGTCTTTTTAAGAAATCCTTCAAATGATTTTTTTGTTGACATCAAAAAAATTCGTAATGTTGATCCCGCGCTGATAGAATTATTATCTGCCAGTATCTTGATCGCTGAATTTAAATTTAGTTTTAGGGCACCTGATATAATCTGGGGTCAATTACAAAAAACTATGAATTCCATATCAAAATTCATAGAGTTAAATGGATTTAAAATCATTAAAAATGTTTGTTTTACGGATGAAAGAGAACATTGTGTTTTGGCGTTTTTGATGGAATCCATAACCATTCCTAAGTTACATAAACGAATAGGCCCGGATATTTTCAGGGATAATGATGCCGAAAAATTTGTCATGTCAAACTCCATTTCACCAGTCAAATGGATGACTTCAGATAATAGACTAAATTGCCTTCTTTTGCGTGATTTTATCGATGCTAGAGAATATTTGAAATTTGTTTTTATGAATAAGCCTGATCTAATTGGCATTCCTAGTGGATTAAAATCGGATTTTTTATCTACTGTACAAGTGTATTCTATTGATCAGCAAAAAAATATTAGTGAGCATGTAAAGAATACAATATTTGAGTTGCTGTATACCGATAGTAGATTATTCTAATAAGTTCCTTATAACATCCCCCAAACTGATAGATTTATTGTGCTATCCTAGGTTCAGTACGCTTGATTACGTAACAAAAATCAAAGATCTTTTTTCATTGAATTTAAGATTCGCGGTATTGGAGGGTGATACTGTTTTATATAATAATAATATTTTGGGTAAAGGCTGTGAAGGCCTGGTCTTAAAAGTTGAAGATACCAAAAACGAAATCATGGCCTTAAAAATCAAAAGAACTGATTCTTGTAGATTTAGCATGAAGCCTGAATTTGATTTCTATAAACTTGCAAATATGCATAACATAGGGCCTAAAGTACATTCTTGTACTGTTGATTTTTTATTGATGGAGTTTCTTGATGGGGTCTCTATAGAAAATTGGTTTTCAAATACAAAATTAGATACGTATCTGATAAAGTCGGTTGTTATCAATATATTGAATCAATGTTTTGTTTTAGATAAAATAAATCTGGATCATGGCCAATTAAATAAATTGTATAATCATATAATAATCTCTCCTGATGGCCTAACCTGCACAATTATTGATTTCGAAAGTGCAAGTACCTCCAGAAAAGTTTCTAACCTGACATCTGCATTTCAGGGTTTATTTTTTAAAGGCATCATAGCTAAACAAATCAATAAATTTATCGATTATGAAAATAAAAAAATGGAGTGTTTAGAGTTATTAAAGGAGTACAAAAGAAACAATTCTAGAGAAAACTTTGACTCTCTGATGTCTTTAATTTAATATTCCATAGTTTTTGAGAAGTAGAAAGACATTAATTTATTCTTTTTATAGTATCTTTATGACATTTCCAAAGGGCTATGTACCTCCTAATAAAAAAGCGGCAGATGAGAAGGCCAAGCAACTTGCAGATGAGAAGGCCAAGCAACTTGCAGATGAGAAGGCCAAGCAACTTGC
>JADDOW010000071.1:0-6981 GCA_016782225.1 Nitrososphaeraceae archaeon | reverse complement strand
GTGTCTAATGCAGAAAATCTCTATAATAGATCAAATACTAAACAAAATGATATTGTTAATAACAACATTAATTATCAAAATAACGATATTGATTATAGTTTGATCTGGGATGAAATGAATAAAGCATACGTTCAGACTGTGAAGGAGGCTACTAATTCATATTTTAGGTTATTGGAATTTTGGATGAAAAATTTCAAACAATAATTTTTATACCTGAACTATAAAATCAATCTCAATTGGGGAACCTAGTGGCAAACTGTTCACTCCTATTGCTACCCTTGTATGCTTGCCTTTTTCTCCGAAAATGTTTAACATTAAATCCGATGCACCATTTATTACTTTTGGATGTTCCATAAAGTCCTCGTCACTATTCACATATCCTGTTATCTTTACTATCCTCTTTATATTATCCAATTCGCCAATCAAATTTTTCAAATGGGATAACGCGTTCAAACAGCAAATTTTCCCCGCTTCTTGGGCTTCTTCAATTGAAACTTGCCTACCTACTTTTCCTTTGTATTTTAATTCATTATTTGGAGAATCTATGTCCATTGGAATTTGGCCGGATATAAAAATTAAATTTTCAACCTTGGTAATCGGAATATAGGACCCAAGTGATGCTGGTTTCCCATTAGGGATGCTTAGGTTTAATGAGAATATTTTTTCTTCTGGTGTCATTAAGGTTGTTATGTGCTTGTAATTAAAAAGTTAATCTTATCATTTTAGGAACCTTTTTAATGTCTTTTCTTTTTTTTGTATTTATGTCAAATGGGGATGACCGTCCTAAAATTGCACATAAATTCAGAAAAATAGGTACAGAAGGTATCTGTTTAATTGTCATAGGAATATCCTTGGTTGCCATATATGTCTTGTGGGCCTCTTTTGGTTACATAGGCCCCTCATTTTCAGAGAAACTTGTAACCACACAACAATCTACATTAAGAGAAGAATATGGGTTACCAGAGGAACCTGTTATTACCGATCCTACAGTATTACAAACACCTCCATCCCTTCGTGGAGATAGTTTGGAAGGTAATAATACAAATGGCACAACAAATACTTGAAAAGATATTATAAATATAGTCAACTTCTTGTTATATTATGCATGATGCTACTCAAAAGAGAAAACCTAACTCATTAATAAAGGAAAGCAGCCCTTATCTGTTACAACATGCTTATAATCCAGTAAATTGGTTGCCTTGGAACGAAAATTCGATTAATTTAGCAAAAAAAGAAAACAAACCAATTTTTCTTAGCGTAGGATATAGTGCATGCCATTGGTGTCACGTGATGGCTCATGAGTCTTTTGAGGATGAAAACGTTGCAAAAATAATGAATGATAAGTTTATCAATATCAAGGTAGATAGGGAGGAGAGGCCAGATATTGATGATGTTTATCAACGAGCATGCCAAATAGTAAATGGCAACGGCGGTTGGCCATTGTCAGTTTTCTTGACTCCTGATTTAAAACCGTTTTACGTTGGCACTTATTTTCCAAAGGATAGTAGGTATGGTTTGCCCGGGTTTGGCGAAGTTTTGACCCAGTTGGATGATGCTTTTCATTTCAGGAAAAATGAAATCAACAGTACAACCAACGAATTTATGAGATCTCTTGTTGCTGCATCAAAGAATAACCAAATCAAAAACGATGTAGATATTGACAAACCAATTCTTGATGAAGCAGCACTCAATCTTTTACAAATGGCTGACTTTAATTATGGCGGATTTGGAATGTCTCCAAAATTTCCTAATGTTTCCAATTTGCTATTTTTATTGCGATATTATGATATTTCAAAAATTGAAAAATTCAAAGATTTTGTGATACTGACATCCGAAAAAATTCTGTATGGTGGAATCCATGATCATCTGGGAGGGGGTTTTTCTCGATATTCTACAGATCAGAAATGGCTTGTTCCGCACTTTGAAAAAATGCTATATGATAATTCATTACTGGTTATTTTGTTTGCAGAAGTGTATCAAATCACCAAGGGTGAGGAGTTTAAAAGAGCCATTGAAAAAACATTGGATTATATCTTAAGAGATCTGTTAAACAATGACGGGGGGTTTTTCTCTGCTCAGGATGCAGATTCCGAAGGAGAAGAAGGCAAATTTTATCTCTGGTCAAAAAACGAAATCTCTGCAATAATAAAAAACCCTTTGCACCTAAATATTTTCTGTGAATACTATGATATATCTGAAGGAGGAAACTTTGAGGGGAAAAACATCTTAAATGTAAAGTCAACGTTTAGGAATCTTTCAAAAAGATATAATTTGGATATAAATGAGATTAAAAATATTATCCATGAAAATTCTTTGAAACTATTTCAAATCCGGGAAAATAGGATAAAGCCTCAAAAAGATGATAAAACCATCCTTTCATGGAATGCTCTTGCTATATCGTCCTTTGTAAAAGGTTATAGAATAACTGGAAACGAACTTTACCTAGAAACTGCTGTAAAGGCAATAAAGTTCATTGAAACTAAAATGAAATCATCAGACGGATCTTTATATCATATCTATAAAGATGGCTTATCCAAAATTCCGTCATATTTGGATGACTATGCGTTTTACATCAATGCTCTTTTAGATTTATTTGAAATTAAACCCGATGTTTACTATATAGACTTGGCTACACAATACACCGATTATTTGACAAAAAATTTCTGGGACTCGGATGAAAATAACTTTTATTATACATCCAATCTGCATGAAGTACTTCCAATTAGAAATAAAATCCTTTACGATTTAGCAATTCCTAGTGGTAATTCTGTCTCTGTTTCAAATTTCATTAGGCTTTATCATATAACCGGGAAAAATGATTATCTAAGTTTTGCTGAAAAAACAATGAAATCATCATTATTATCGGCCGTAGAAAATCCCTTTGGATTTGGTCACTTGCTGTCCTCTGCTTATCTTTATGTAAAAAAACCCATGGAGATTACTTTTTTTTCGAAAAACATATCACTCAAAAAATCAACTATGCTTAAAGTCATAAATAGAGCATTTATCCCAAACGGGATCTTTTCTATTGTGGATGAAAATTGCAATTTAAAAGCCTTGGAAAAATACCCTTTGTTTCAGAATAGATCTTTGTTAAATGAAAAATCGGCCCATTTTGATGAATTTGTATTGATATGCAAAGACTTTACTTGTACGCCACCTATCACAGACGTTAAGAGCCTAAAGGATATTTTATTTGGTAAATTGTTAAGGGAAAAGATTAAATAATTTTTTCTGTATGATTATTTCATATTGTTATCTTTTAGTAATTCCAAGCCTTTTTTTTTCTTTATGTTGCTAGGTTTTATGCTAACCTTTAGTTTTATTGACTATTCTTTTGGCCAACTGAATGATTCTGAAAATAATCTTGACATAGCAAAGTCTTCTAGTGATGAAGTACTTTCATTAATTGATTCGTTAAAAGGTTCATCGTTAATTGATTCGGTTATAGGCGGAATGGAGAATTTTACGTTAACTGGTATTAATCAATCGAATAACACTGAAGGCGGAATGGAGAATTTTACGTTAACTGGTATTAATCAATCGAATAACACTGAAGGCGAGGTAGGGCTGTCTAATGACTCTGCTAATTACAGTCCTAATATTGGTATTGACCAAAACGTTACTAATAATGGTGTTAGTAATAGGACAACGCTTATGCTAAAGACTACTAGCGATGTACCGGTCAATAGTGATCTTGAGGATATGCAGTCCTTATTGGTTCTCCCTTATCCCATGTCTATTCAATCAAAAGATTATGTTCCTTTATATAGCTCTTTGCCGATGAAAATCTCAAATGGGACGGTATTGACAAAACTTCCTTGTGATGGTAATACTACACCATTGCTACAAATAGTTGGTTCTTCTGCTGACAGTACTGTTTTTCCCATAAACCTTAACCTGATCTCTAACTTATCAACGCCGGGGAGCATGTGCATGTACCAATCTGTGATTCCAAATGACCTTTCTAACATGTTGTATTCCCAAACATTAACCAGCATTTACTTGTACAATTCGTTGAATATTCCAATAGAAGTACCCACAACAACTTCTATTTTCATTGGTATACATAAACTAACTTTACATTAATGATATCATATGGAATACATTATTCCACCTGAAACTATTGGAATAGACTCCAAATTGGAAAGATCTTTTATTCTTGCAATTATTGCATTAAACCAAAGACTATCAATACCCTGGCTCCATATTGTAATTTTCTTGTAATTCTTTTCTTTTCCTTGTTGAAAAAAACCTTTACAGTCCTCTACTGTCATGTTGTTGTATTTTTGGCTTATTTCTTCTACAGCTACCTCAGCTTCAGCAGGTAAATACAAAATTGTTAATGTTGGGAATGGTATAGTATCTGCAGAAGTAGGGGATGATGATGCATCATTAGCCATAACTCTACTTTATGTCGGACTTATATGATTATTTCGTTCAGATTGATTTTTGCAGAAGTTGATGAAATTAATAAAGACTATATGTAATTATTTATTTAGAAAGTTGATGAATGCTGGTCAGTTTACAAAAAATGTACTTGATTTGGACGACAATATTCTATTTGCTGGCATTGTGGAAAAATCTGGTCACCTCAGTTCAAGCAATCAGCGTGTAGCAGTAGATGAGCGTCTAAAAGGCCGAAACCTGGAAATGATTTATTCCCAGTCTGTTTATGTGACAGATTTGCGGAAAATGCTTTCTTCTTCATTTGGTAATTTAAGTTCCATTATCTATGTCTATGAAACATTGAAAATATTGATATTTCCAATTAAGGATCATGTTTTGTTGGTATTTATTGACAAAAGCGTTGAAACAGATGGTTTGACAAAAAAAATTTATGGATACAAAAATTCTCTAAGTGATCTCGATTTGTATTCCACTTGATTTCTAGCATTTTGCATTATTTTGTTTTTGTTTCATGAGCCTGATGAAATTTAATATTTGTGAACAAAATGTATACACCCGGGGAAAGAAAAAAAATTGTCTAGTTTTTAATTTCCGACAATTTTCAAATCTTCTATCCCTAATCCATCTATAACTGCGCTTCCAAGTGGTACTACTTTTAAATATTTAGCTTCAATTGAAGATGGATATCTGTATACTTCGGGAGCATCACCATGGCCTGTATTGGAAAACACAATGGGATATTCATAGTCATTTCCGTCATGAGAAAATTGTACTGCAAAAAAGTTGATGTCGGTCTCTGAATTTGCCAGTCCCATTTGCAATCCGCATACATCATTGTTGTCCTCTAGTTCTACGATTAGTTCATCTGTTTTCCCCAATGCGAATTCTTTGACTATTGGCTGGCTTGCGATGCCACTTAATAGATTTGTGGGGTTGCCGATGCCCATAGAAACTTGGCTTGCGATGTCACTTAATAAACTCTTGGGGTTGCCGACGGCGGTAACTTTATTTGGCTTTAATTCATCTAGGCAATTACTTTTGTCGGGTGTCAGACTCAAAAGATCCATCTTGTCGTCTTTAATTTCTACCATTTTTGAATATGATGTGTACCTTCCATCCGGATACAACGCATGTACTTCTGCATTGTATATGCCTGGGGAAGGTGCCTTTGCTATAAATTCTTGATCTCCTGATTTTTCAAGTGCATATAGTGTATTGTATTCAGCTTCATAGTCTATCAGATATGCATCCACCCTAGATGGCTTCTCACCTAAATTAAAAGAAATTTTATCTCCATTGTTTATGGAATATACAACTGAATCTACATCTGGTTCTGATTCGGGGGAGTTTATCTTTGTCAGTATTTTATCCTTTACGTTTATTATGGGATTTAAATCTAGTTTTCCTCCATTATACTCTAAGCTTATTGTGGGAATATCCTGGTCAGCTGCTGCAAAAGCCGTTTCCTGAGATAGTGCATTTATTACATTTATAACACCTAAACTAAATGCAAAAGTGACAATGATGGCAGGAAACATAATGCCTTTAATGTTAATAAATTGAAACATGATACAATTTACTGTATTGTTGTTTATATTTATGAAATATGTTTTATTTTGTCATAAAATTTAATTGTATAATTCTATTTAACAAATTTATTTTTATTTTAAAATTTCAGTGGTGGTTATGAAGTCTAATAACAGTTTAATAGTAACAACAATTGTTCATCATAAAATCACAATAACTGAGTGTGTTATTTTTTTATCATAAAAAAAACAAGGTTCTCATATATATTAAACTCCCTTATCGTTTGGAATGAGTATAAATGGTGTACTTTTACTAATAGGAATTGGTAAAAACTTACAAAAATATACAAAACTAATTGGAGGTAGATACCAGTGATAAAATATAATCGCTTATTGTTTGCATCTATTGTTTTAATGTTAGTCTTTGCTATGCCTGGCATGACTAATCTTATGACCAAGATTTATGCTGCATCGTCTGTTTCGGAGTTACTTGATAGGTACCTAGATGTACTACCTATTTTTGGTGATACTACTCCCTCCTCGACTCCTACTCCATTACTCTCTCCCCAATCCTCCGCATCTATAACCTCGGATCCCACTGCCGGATGCAGCGAGTCTAGGATAATTGGAGTTCGCGCAAGTGGTCATGACGGTAGTACGGTTCCGCAAAATACTGTTGATAAAAACTATAACACCAGATGGTCAGACTATGGTATAGGAAAGTATATCCAGTATGAACTTGAGCCTAATAAGATAATCTGCGCCATTGATATTGCCTGGCACAGGGGCGATGTCAGGACAAGCGATTTTACCGTCTCTGCTTCAAACGATGGCATTAACTTTGTGAACGTGTTTTCGTCCAAAAGCAGCGGAAAGACAAACTTTTTTGAACGTTATGCTATTGGGGACTCTGACCTCAAGGCCAAGTACATAAGGATAACCGTCAACGGGAACACGGAAAATGCCTGGGCCTCTATAACCGAGGTTCAAATACTCTCAAAGCCAGCCTCACCAACGCCAGACCCCACTGCCGGATGCAGCGAGT